>PLZX01000126.1 GCA_003152325.1 Bryobacterales bacterium
GCGGATCATGTCGTCTTCCGAATCCTGGAAGCAGGCGTCGTCGAAACCCATGCGCGCGGCCAGCAGACGGAAGACCTCCACATTGGACTTGGCTTCGCCGGGCGCCGCCAGCGCCGGCCGCGCCAGTTGCAGATAGTGATGGCCGTAGGCGAAATAGAGGTCGGTGTGTTCCAGAAAGGTGGTCGAGGGGAGCAGCACGTCGGCGTAATCGGCGGTGCAGTTCTGAAACTGCTCCAGCACCACGGTGAAAAGATCCTCGCGCTTGAGGCCCCGGAGCACGCTGTTCTGGTCGGGGGCGATTGCGGCCGGATTGGAGTTGTACACCACCAGAGCTTTGACGGCGGGTTGCGAGAGAATGGTGAGGGCCTTGCCGAGTTCCGACATGTTGACCAGCCGCGCTTCCCGGCCGAGCGCCGCCTGTTGCAAGTCGGCGCGGTCGAGCGCGGCGCGGTTCAACTGGAACGTCTGCGAAGTGGAGAGTTGCAGGCCGCCGCCCGCTTCCTTCCACGAACCAACCAGCGCGGGCAACAGCGCGATGGAGCGCACCGCCATGGCGCCGCGCTCGCTGCGCTGCACTCCGTAATTGAGGCGAATCACGGCCGGCCGCGTGGTAGCGTATTCGCGCGCCAGTGCGGCAATCTCACCGGCCGCGATGCCAGTGAGTTCTCCGGCCCGTTGCGGCGTCCATTCGCGCACGCGTTCGCGCAGCGCCCCGATGCCTTCGGTATACCGCTCCACGTAATCGGCGTCGTGCAGGTCTTCGCCCAGGATCACGTGCATCATCGCGAGCGCGAGCGCCGTGTCGCTGCCCGGATTGATGAAAAAGTGTTTGTCGGCGGCCGCGCCCGTGCGGTTGCGGCGCGGGTCGATGGTGTAGAGTTTGGCCCCAGCCCGCCGCGCTTCCATGATGAACGGCCACAGGTGCACGTTAGTGCCGAGGATATTGGCGCCCCACGCCAGGATCAGCCGCGAGTGGCGGAACTGCTCCGGCTCCGTGCCGTAGCGGATGCCCAGCGCATCCGTCAGCCCGGCGCCGCCGGCCGAAGAACAGATGGTGCGGTCCAGCCGCGAAGCGCCCAACCGGTGGAAGAAGCGGCGGTCCATGCCGGAACCGTTGAGGAAGCCCATGGTGCCCGCGTAGCTATAGGGCAGGATGGCTTCGGAACCGAATTCGTCCGCGATGGATTGGAGACGCCCGGCGATGAGATCGAGTGCGTCGTCCCAGGAAATGCGCTCGAAGCGGCCTTCGCCTTTGCCGCCGGTGCGCCGCTGCGGATAGAGCAGCCGGCCGGGCGAGTATTCGTGTTGCAAATATTGCGCCACTTTGCCGCACAGGAACCCGCGCGTCACGGGGTGCGCCGGATCGCCGCGCAGCTTGGATCCGCGTCCGTCTTCGACGTTGATCAGCAGCGAGCAGCAGTCCGGGCAATCCAGCGCGCACACCGAGTGGCGGATTTCGGGCATTGAAGGAATTATACCCGGATCTGTGCCCTTATCCCGTCCGCTCCGCCGCATCGCCCGCGTCGCCACAGACCTCTTCGCGGATGATGCGCTCGGTGGCCTCGTTCAGATACTCGTTGAGCGCCGAGCGCAGCTCCTGATACTCCGGCCACAGAGTCTTGTCGACAAACGACGGCGGAACCCGCACCATCACTGTGGTGTAGCGCTGCCGCTTGTAGCGATACGGCTCCAGCCCGTAGCGGCGGCACAACGCCGAGAACAGACGCCGCTGCCACCGGTCCGGCATGCTGAACTGAAACTCCCGCGGCTGCTCGGTCTGTTGCGCGATGCCGAGCGCCTTCCTGACGCGCTCGATGGCGGCCGCCGCGGCGTTGCGTTCCCCGGGCGTGGTGGCGCCTTCGAACAAAGCCGAGATCTTGCGCAACCTGGACCGGAGTTGTTCCTCGGTGATCATCGCGATTCCCTAATCATACCCGGAGTGGGGCAGGCGCTTTCGCCTGCCAACATCTCAGTGCCAATATCTCAGCGCACCGGCACCATGCTTGCGATCTCTGCCCCAATCGCCAGCGACGCCGTCGCCGCGGGACTCGGCGCGCTGAGCACGTGCAGCGCGTTGGGGCGCGCGATGATACTGAAATCCTGCACGATCTCGCCATTGGGAACGATAGCTTGCGCGCGCACGCCGGAGCCGCCCGTTTCGAGGTCGCCGGGCTGAATCTCCGGAACCAACCGCTGCAACGAGCGGCAGAATAATTCGCGGCTGAAAGAGCGGCGCAACTCGTACCAGGCGATGGATGGATACTTGGCAAGAAAACGCCAGAAGCCGCGGTAAGTGAGCGCGTCGATGAAATCGGCCAGATTGAAATCGGTCTTCCGATAGCCTTCGCGCGCGAAGGCCAGCACCGCATTGGGGCCGGCTTCGATGCCGCCGTGGATCAGCCGCGTGAAGTGGAGGCCCAGGAAGGGAAGACGCGGGTCGGACGTGGGGTAGATGAGGTTGCGCACCAGGTATTGGCGCTCCGGGCGGATCTTAAAGTATTCGCCGCGAAACGGCAGGATGCGCGTGTCGCGCCGCTCGCCGGCCAGTTGCGAAACGCGGTCGCAGTAGAGTCCGGCGCAGTTGATGATGTAGTCGGCCGGGAACTCGTCCGCCGTGGTTTCGACCATCCAGCCGGCGCCGGAGTGCCGCAGCCGCTCCACGCGCGCCCCAGTCACCACGCGCGTGCCGTGCTCCGCTAGACGTTCGACCAGCGCGTTGCACACGGCCGGGTAATCCACAATGCCCTCCTGCGGTACGTGCAGCCCCGCCACGCCGCCCACATGCGGTTCGATTTCGTGCATCTCCCCGGGATCGAGCCAGCGCAACCCATCGAGCCCGTTGGCCGTGCCGCGCTCGTGCAGCGCGCGCAGTCGTGGCACTTCGCTTTCGTCGACCGCCACCACCAGCTTGCCGCAAATCTCATGCGCCACGCCGTTAGCCTGGCAGAACTCCACCATCTGGCGGATTCCCGTGACCGCCAGCCGCGCCCGGATGGTGCCGGGCTTGTAGTAGAGACCGCAATGCAGCACCCCGCTGTTGTGGCCGGTCTGATGCCGTCCGACGCCCGCTTCCTTTTCGAGCACCGTGATCTCCGCGCCCGGATCCCGTTCTCCCAGCCGGTAAGCCGTGGCCAACCCCACGATGCCACCGCCAATAATCGCAACCTTCACAGTAACCAGCGTACTGCGATCCACGCCTGACGCGCCAAATCTGCCAACTCGCGTGTTACTCTTGGCCGAAAGAAGATCATGCGCAGTGTCCAATAGCCCGAGTGCCCTCCGAAAAGGCCATGAGCAACCTGCGGCCACGTCGGTTCATGGCTGGCGATATCACCACGTTGGCATTCCGACCGATGTTCCGCGCCCCGGCGAATGTTATCTGGACCGGTTCAAGATGTACGTCTCGGCGTTTGAGACCAGTCCTTGCGGCATTCAATGGATGCGCTTCGAGCCGGACAGCCCCGTGCACCCGCTGATCCAGTCCGTGCCCCACATTGCATTCGAAGTAGACGATCTTCAAGCCGCGCTGCAGGGGAGGGAGATTCTCACACCCCCGAACTCGCCCTCGGAAGGTGTCATGGTGGCAATGATTCTCGATAGCGGCGCCCCGGTTGAACTCCTCGAGTTTCAGCGCGGCGGTTAGCCGCGCGGAATCCTGATATAACGGGATGCAGTCATGACCATCCGCCGATCCATCCTGCTCTTCTTCCTGGCCGCTGCCACTCTTCTGGCCGCCGGGCCGGTCTACGTCCACACCACCGGCTCCGCCATCGTCCT
The DNA here is from genome assembly GCA_003152325.1 of Bryobacterales bacterium. Taxonomy (GTDB): domain Bacteria; phylum Acidobacteriota; class Terriglobia; order Bryobacterales; family Bryobacteraceae; genus PALSA-129. Next base: position 3,778 of record PLZX01000126.1, read on the forward strand.
CGGAAACGACTATCTCGAGCGCACCATCTCCATCGCCGATAACGACCTCGGCACGCGCCAGCTTCTCAACAAACTCACCGGCCGCGCCTACTCCCTCCGCGGCGACGAGTTCGAGCTCAAACTCAACTACGAGCGCGTCGGCTACAACTTCGGCAATGAGAACCCGCGGGTCGTCACCGCCGCCGGTGCGCGCCTGGCCGGCCAGAAAACCGACGACACCCCCGCCGGCGGCAAACGCATCACCCTGCATCTCGCGCCCGCCCGCGGCGCCACCATCGATCTGGTCTACGAACTCAACCCCGCCGATTTCTTCACCCGGCAGTGGGTCCACATCGCCAAGCCTCAGCAGGGCACCTGGTTCCTCGACTGGTTGGCCGTCGCCAGGAACGAATGGGGCGTGCCGCGCTTCACCCTGGGCGGATTCGGCCAGCCGCTCTTCGCCGAAGATCTCTTCCTCGGCCTCGAATTTCCCACCGGCGTCAACACGGCCTCGGGCGACGAAGTGACTCTCGGCAGTTCACCCGGCATCAACATTCCCGATGCTGGCTACACCAGCGAGTCCGCCGTCATGGGTGTTGCGCCCGCCGGCCTGGTCCACCGCCAGTTCCTCGATTACGTCGCCCGCATGCGCGTCGCGCCCGCCCGCCCGTTCCTGCTCTACAACACCTGGTATGACTACCCGCGCCTCAAGATGAATGCCGGCAACACCGTTGCACGCGTCTCCGATTTTCAAAAACTGCTGCTCTCCAAGTACGGCCTGCACCTCGATTCCTTCGTGCTCGACGACGGCTGGGACGACATGCACAAGCTCTGGGTCATCGACCAGCAGCGCTTCCCCAACGGTTTCCGCGATCTCACCGCCGCGCTCAAGACCATCGATAGCAAACTCGGCATCTGGTTCGGCCCCATCGGCGGCTACGATCAGAGCCAGGTCCGCATCGCCACAGGCAAAGCCGCCAACATGGAGATCACCTCCAACGGCCGCTACCTCTGCATCGCCGGCAGGAATTACAGCCGCCTGCTCGGCGACACCATGCTGCAATACCAGAAGGAATACGGCATCAACTATTTCAAGCTCGATGGCATCGCCTTCGGCTGCAACGAGCCCGATCACGGCCACCCCCTTGGCATCTATTCCGACGAAGCCACCGCGCGCACCTTCATCGGCATGCTCGAAAAGCTGCGCGCTGCGGACCCCAAAGTCTTCCTCAACATCACCACCAGCATCTGGCTCAGCCCCTGGTGGCTGCGCTACGCCGATACCGTCTGGATGGGNNTCATGACCCACGGCATCATCAAGGGCCAGGCCAACATGCTCGGTGGCGATAAGGAGCAAATCGAAGACTGGCGCGATGAGGTAGTCCACTATTACTCGGTCGGTAACATGATGTATGAGCTCTATATCTCGCCCGACATCCTGTCACCGGAGGAGATGGACGTTCTCGGCAACGTTACGAAGTGGGCCATGGCCAATGCACACCCGTTGTTGGACAACGCGACGATGGTTGGTGGCGATCCGGCGAAACGCGAGCCCTACGGCTACGTGCATTCGCTTCCGGCGAAGTCAATTGTCACCTTGCGCAACCCCTTTGTCAGCCCACAGACTGTGAAGCTCAACGTTGATGAGCAGAACGGATTTCAGAAGTTCGCTGGCGAGCAGGTGTTGGAAGTGCAGTATCCGTATCGCAAGGTCGAATCTCTGGGAGTAAAGTTCGGCCAGACACTTACATTTAATCTGGACGCCTATGAGGAGATCGTCGCCGAACTGCGGCCAGGAACTGGTGAGCAGCTTCCAGCCGCGATCGCCAGGCCAGCGGGTAAGGATATTTCCTTTTCTCCCGCCGCCCTGTACCGGAACTCCAACAGCATCAGACTATCCACCACCATCAATGTGCCGGGCGACTATCCCCAGGCCCGCATAGCGGTATTGCTGGAGCCGAATCAGGAGACCCGCGGGATCACAGCCGCCGCTCAGGACGGCGGCCTGCCGTTGGAACTCGCCACCGAAAACGGCAACCGCGGTGTCTGGTACTGGTTTTATGCCAACCTCAGGCCTGGGCTGCACGACGTCGAACTGACCATCCATTCTTCGGCGCCGGCTCATGTTTCGGCTTGGCTGCTGACGCGGCGCAATCTTGGGACGCCGGCGGCCGGCGGCCTGCTGCCCGCGCAGTCCAACATCGAGCGTGGCACGCACTTACTCCTTGAGGAAACCATCCGATGAGGCGCCGCGAATTTCTGGCCTCCACGCTCGCGCTGCCCGCTCTCGCGCAGCCAAAAGACCGCTCGTTCTCGTGGAAGAGCAACCAGTTCCTGCTCGACAACGCTCCCTTCCTCATACGCTCCGGCGAAATGCACTACCCGCGCGTCCCGCGTCCTTACTGGCGCGATCGCATGCGCAAGATGCGCGCCATGGGCCTCAACACCCTCTGCACTTACGTCTTCTGGAATCTCCACGAACCGCAACCCGGCCAGTTCGATTTCAGCGGCAACCTCGATCTCGCCGAATACATCCGCGCCGCGCAGGCCGAAGGTCTCTATGTGCTGCTCCGCCCCGGCCCGTACATCTGCACCGAGTGGGATTTCGGCGGCTTGCCGTCCTGGCTGCTCCGCACGGCCGATATCAAGGTCCGCAGCGCCGATCCGCGCTTCCTCACCGCCGCCGCGCGCTACATNNGAATACGGCTCCTTCGGCAATGACAAGGAGTATCTCGGCGCGGTCCGCCACATGATCCAGGACGCCGGCTTCGATGGCCAGCTCTATACCTCCGACGGCTCCGGCAAATCCAATCTCGCCGGTGGCACGCTCGATGGCGTGCTCTCCGTCATCAACTTTGGCGACGGCAGCAACCTCGAGGGTGAGTTCTCGAACTTCGCCGCTTTCCGCCAGAACGTCCCACGCATGTGCGGCGAGTATTGGTATGGCTGGTTCGACCATTGGGGCGAGAAGCACCACACCACCACAACCCAACCCGGCGCCGACGGTCTGGCGTGGATGCTCTCGCGCGGCATCTCCTGCAACCTTTATATGGCTCACGGCGGCAGCACCTTCGGATACATGAGCGGAGCCAACGGCGGCCGCGTCTATGAGCCCGACACCTCCGCCTACGATTACGACGCTCCCCTCGACGAAGCCGGCCGCCCCACCGGGAAATTCCGCGCCATCCGCGACGTCATCGCGAAGCATTTGCCCGCGGGCGAAAAGCTGCCTGAGCTCCCCGCCGCGCTCCCCATGATCGCCATCCCGCGTTTCGAACTCACCGAATCTGCGCACCTCGTCGCGCGCCTGCCCGAGCCGGCACACTCCGAAAGGCCCCTCACCATGGAAGCCATCGGACAGGACTACGGCTTCATCCTGTACCGCCACAAGCCCGCGCGCGCCGCCAAGGGAACGCTCGAAATCACCGAGGCGCGCGATTACGCCGTGGTGCGCGGACACGCTTTGGATCGCCGCCTTCACCAAACCAAACTGGAAGTCGAACTCACTCCCGGCGAGCCCCTCGATATCCTGGTCGAAAACATGGGCCGCATCAACTTCGGCCCGCAGCTCGTCTCCGACCGCAAAGGCATCACCGAAAAAGTTACGCTGAATGGCGAAGAACTGAAGGCGTGGGAAATCTATCCGCTGCCCATCACCGATCCCGCCCGGTGGCCATTCGCCGCGAAGCCCGCCACCGGCCCTGCTCTGCATCGCGGCACGTTTCGCTTGACGGCGACCGGCGACACCTTCCTCGATATGCGCGCATGGGGCAAAGGCGTCGTCTGGATCAACGGTCACAACCTGGGCCGCTACTGGCGTATCGGCCCGCAGCAAAGCCTGTTCGTCCCGGCGCCGTGGCTCAAGCAAGGCGCGAATGAGATCATCGTGCTCGATCTGGAGGATTCCGGCATCCGTTCCATTCAATCCGCCACCAATCCCGTCTATGAGACGCCGGCCGGTTGAGGGATGGTGGGCGACGGCGGGTTGTGGGGCAGGCGCTTTCGCCTGCCAACCGTTATAATCGTCAGCGGATGGACGTTTTCGAAGAGTTAGTGCGGCTGCGTAATCTGGGGCAGAAGTGCGCGCTGGCCACCATTGTGGAAGTGCGCGGATCCATTCCCAGTTACGAGAGCGCCAAACTGCTGGTGCGCGAGGATGGCTCGATGACCGGCACCATCGGCGGCGGCTGTGTGGAAGCCGAAGTCTGGAATGCTGCGCGGGAAGTCATCGAGACCGAAAAGCCGAAGCGCCTCACGTTCAACCTGGGGCAGGATGCGGCTTACGACAACGGCCTGATCTGCGGTGGGCAATTGGAGGTTTTTGTGGAAGCCGTGCTCCCGGTGCCGCACGCCTTTATTTTCGGCGGCGGCCACATTTCCAAGAGTCTTTCGAAAATCGCCACCCTGGCCGGCTTCACCACGGTGGTGGTAGATGACCGCGAGAGCTTCGCCAACCGCGAAAGATTTCCGGAAGCCGGGGAAGTCCATGCCGGCGAGTACGAAGAGATCTTTCCGCGCCTCGCGATCAACGAAACCAGCTACCTGATCATCGTGACGCGCGGCCATCGCGACGACATGCGCGTCCTGCGGCTGGCCACCGGCACGCCGGCGCGCTACATCGCCATGATCGGCAGCAAACGCAAAGTGCTTAACGTGGTTCGCGAACTGGAGAAGGAAGGCATATCGCGCGAGGCCCTGGAGAAAACTCATGCGCCCATGGGGCTGGATATCGGCGCGATTTCGCCGGAAGAGATCGCCGTCTCAGTCACCGCCGAAATGATCGCGGTGCGGCGCAACGCTCGCTCGAACTGGCGCTCGCTTTCGATGTCGGTGATGGCCGAATCGGCGCGGCCCACGCTGGCGAAGTGAACGCCGGGCTGATTCTGGCCGCCGGTGAATCGCGCCGGATGGGCTCACCCA
>PLZX01000043.1:0-14797 GCA_003152325.1 Bryobacterales bacterium
ACTACTTATGCCGCACTACACTAGCACCAGCACAATCAACCCGGAGATGCCAGCGTCCCGCCACAGCAGGATCACGCCATGCCGCAAATCCCGCAGGCAAGAAGCCAGCCGCTCTGGTTTCATTTGCGCCATAAGCCCTACTCCAAACGCGTCAACGGCAGTGTCAGGGCCCCTTCGCCCAATCGCTTCAGTTCCGCCTTCTTGTCCCCGGTGATCGTCATCGTGAACCGCACGCCTGGAGTGTCGGGGTCGAAATCGGGAGCACCCACTGCGAACCGCAGGGTTTTGCCGTCCCACTGCGTCTCCAGCATTTTCCGTTCATCCTGCCCCACCACCCGCTTCCCTTGCCCGCTGTCGTCGCGCGTGACATAGAAGATCACGCTGCCCTCCATCCGGCCTTTAGTCTCGTGGACTGTTACAGTGACTGCCTTCAGCCCATTCATCTCGCCTTCCCACTTGCCCTCGATCGCCGCCGGTTTTTCCGGGGCGGCAATAAGGGCGCCCACCATCAAACACACGAATACCAGTTTCTTCATTTTCTCTTTCCCCCGCGTCTCTGCGGTTAAACGAATCTACCCCTATTGCGGCTTCATCCCGCCCATCGAAGCCGTTCCCAGCATGCCGCCCAGGCCCATGGTTTCCACCGCCGAGGAAGGCACAATCACCATCGCACCCTTCTCCTTGATGGCCTCATACAGCATGTTCATGGCGCGTAAGTGCATGGCTACCGGGTTGTTCTGGTAGGTGAGCGCCGCCTGCCCGAATTTTTCCGCGATTTCCGTCTCCGCCGTGCCCAGAATGATGCGCGCCCGCCGCTCGCGCTCCGCCTGCGCCTCCCGTGACATGGCGTCCTGCAACGCCAGCGGGATCTGCACGTCGCGTACCTCCACCGATTGCACCGTGATCCCCCACGGCGTGGTCTTTTCGTCCAGGATGCGCTGCAATTCGTGCCCCAGCATCTCGCGCTCCGCCACCATCTGGTGCAATTCGTGCCGCCCGATCGATTCCCGCAGCGCCGTCTGCGCGCTCATGGTGATCGCCTGCGTGAAGTCCTGCACTTCCAGAATCGACTTCTCCGCGTCCCACACCAGCCAGAACACGATCGCGTCCACGTTCACCGGCACCGTATCGCGGGTCAGCGTCGATTCCGCCGAAACGTTCGACACCCGCACGCGCTGGTCCACGTAGCGGCTCAGCCTGTCCACGATCGGAATCATGTGGAACAGACCGGGGCCGCGCAGTCCCACGAAGCGGCCGAACCGCAGCACGGCCACTTTCTCCCACTGGTCCGCCACGCGAATCGAAAACAGAAAGTACAGCCCCACCAACGCTCCCACTACCAGCGGCGCCCGGCTGCCCGTCGCGGCCATGGCGCCGCCGCCCGCCGCCAGTGAAATCACCAGCAACGCCACACCTACGTTGCTTAACCGTAATTGCGTTTGATCCGGCCACATAGAATTTATCTCCTGTTTTTCTGCGTTTCGCTCTGACGATCGTGTAATTGCTCTACCAGGTCCCCAACGCTGAATCCGGCGGCGCCCGCCCGGGACACGAATTCGCCCACAAGCTGGCTGAGCTGCCGCTGGCGCTCCAGGTCGTCGCGCTTCACTTTCTGCTGGCTGATGAAGGTGCCGGTGCCCTGCTGGGTCTCCAGCACACCGCGGATTTCCAGCTCGCGATAGGCCCGCACCACCGTGTTGGGATTGATTTCGAGATCCACCGCCACCTGCCGCACCGTCGGAAGCTGGTGGCCGCCGGCCAGCCTGCCGGCGGCCATGCCTCCCATCACCTGGTCGATGATTTGCCGGTAGACCGGAACGCCGCTCTGCGGATCCAGCCGGAACTCGAAGCTTTTTCGTTCATTGGCTCGCGTAGTACTCATCTATAAAGATAATGTACTAGTTGACTAATACATGTCAAGAGATTTTTCCGCCGCGTGTCAAATCACCGTCTCCCCTCTTCCACGTCCGTTCCGCCCGGACACGCCAGTGGGACAGGCCATCGCCTTTTGTGGCCTGTCAATGTCTCGCGAAACACGCCTGCCGACAAGAACCGATCGTCTGCTCCACCGTGGACCCCCGCGTGCCTATCCCGCGCCCGGGAGAAACAAACCGTGCTCACCTTGAAGTACCTTTTCGAAATCGCGGGCCTCGCGCTGCTGGCGGCGGCTGCCGTAATCCTGCTCCAGGATCTCTACCGGCTGTACCAACAGTCCACCTTGATCCTCAACAATCAACCGCGGCCCGAACCGGCCCGCCCACGATGGCGGACTGCCGGCCGCATCACCGGTGTGGCGCTGGGCGTCCTGCTGAGCGGGCTTAGCATCCAGGCGGTACCCGCTGCCTCACTTCCGAATCATCTCTTGGATCTCGCTCAGAGGCACATCGCGCCCGAGAATCTGCCGAATCGCTTCTTCCATCAACTCATCGCGCCCCGCACGAAGCCCCGCGATAGTTGGCTTCACTTCCACATCCGGAATCATACCGACCCGCTGGGTCGGCTTCTTGTTCGGATAGAAAACCCCGAGCCCGCTCATCATTGAGCTCAATCCGCCCGGCAGGTTGAAATTCGACACGTTCCCGTCCGCGCCCGCCGTGGTGCTGCCAATCACCGTCGCCCCCGGCGCGGACCGGAAGGCCATGGTCGTATACTCCGCCTGGCTCTGCGATACCTCATCCACCAGGATCACGGTCTTTCCGCTGTAGCGCGGCTTCAACGGCAACAACGGGTCGCCCTGTGACCAATGGAAGGCTCCGGGATTGGAGAGATCGTACTTGGTGAAGCTCGCGAACTGGGTGACGTGGTCCACCAGGTGCCCGCCCAGCGCAAAAACCACGAACTCCGACGGGTAGTTGCGGATGTCGATGATCAACCCCTTGCTGCCCGCCGCCCCATCGATGTACCGCTCTACGTCGGCAATCTTCACCGAAGAAAGCTTTAAGTAAGCGACCTCATCCGAGAGACGCCGGAAGGTCTCGCCGGGCTGGTCGTGGGTCATGCCGATCGGGCCCAGACTGGCGGTCGGCACGCGCTGCGCCTTCAGTTCGAGATCTTCGCTCTCGCGTTGCACGGCAAGGGCCACCTCGCCGCAATTTCCACGCGTCATGGACCGGGCGATGTCGCGAAAGCGCGTCGGATCGTTCGAAGCCGCATAGTAAGGCGACCACGTCTCGACCAGTTTCGATACCGGCACACCATCCAACTGCAGGATCACGTCTCCGGGTTTCAGCCCCGAAGTCCTGCCTGCATCGCCCAAGTAGCCCGACACCACCGCGCGGTCTTCGGCGAAGCGCAGCGCCATCGGAAGCTGGCATGTCCCCATGGGCGGGCGCTGCTGCAGCGAGCTCCACAGATTCGCATGCGTATCGTGGTCCATCGCGATCAGCGCCATCAGCTCGCGCTGATAGTCGCCCGCATTCTTCGACAGCGCGATCCGCGGCAGGAAGTCTGACAGCACCTGGTTCCAGTCGACACCCACCACGTTGCGGTATGGCGACCAGTACTCAATGATGTTCCAGAAGCGGTAGAGCGCCAGGATTTGGAATCCCGCATCGGGCAGCCGCACCCCGCTGTAGCTGAGTTCGTGGTCGAACGACGGGTTCGACGCCTGGTCCTTCCGCGATACGTAGAATTGTCTCCCGGGGATGCGGTTGGCATAAATCGCGCGCAGGCTCTTGCTCAACTCCGCGCCCAGCCACACGTCGTTGCTCAGCCATGCCACGTCGGGACGCAGGTGAATATCTTTTTCATCGAGCGTGGCGCAGGGCTTGCACGGATTGACCGGGCCGAGCGCCGCCACCCAATCGAGCATCGCCTGGTTGGCTCCCGAGCGGTCCGTCGCCGCCAGAACCTTGGGAAGCACGCGGAATAGATCGTAGTCCCAGTGGCGCGTGCCCCCAGTGATTTGCGGGTGATGATACTTCAGGAAGCCCCAAACCTTGCCGAGCGTGGCCAGATTTTGGATCTGCACAGCCGTGAGTTCGCCGAGCGTCACCCGCGAGCCGCCGTCGAATTCATGGTCGCTCTCGATGGCTGTCTTCACCCGTTGCACCTTCGGCGCTTCCCAGATGGGCTTGCCGTCCACCAGCAACTGCAGGTCGTCCGCCCAGACGGTTCCCGTGCCGCTCACCAGGACGCCGAAGAACAGTTGCCGGCCATCGCGGTGCAGTGGCAGCTCGATCGTATACTCGGTCCACTCGGTGGTTCCCTTCAACTGGCGGCTCTGCATGTTGTCAAAGGCCAGGGTCGGAGATTCACCGTCCTCGCGCGCCCACAGCCCCGCAAAACCAGTCACATTCTCGGTCCGCAGGAAGCCGCGTAGTTCCAACTTCGTGCCGGCGAAATCCATCGGCAGCGATTTGGTGAGGACCGAAAAAGCACTGGCGCTATCCGCGCGCCGTTCAAGCCGGGCCGACCAGTGCCCACCGTGGACCACCTGGTCGTCCACCGAAATCGTTTCCTTGGGAGCACCCGACCAGCCTCCCGGGAAGCCACCGGCCGGATCGGCTTCAAAGCCGAGCATCTTTGCCAGCGCCGCCGGATCGGCCGGCGTCTGCGCCTGCGATAGGAAGGCCGCACTGAGAAGCGTAAGCAACAACCGCGCCATGGAGCAATGATAAGACTTCTCCGTGCCTCAGTGCCTCCGCGGTGAGTCAGGCCCCCGATTACACTGTCTAAGAGTGTCTCCCAATTACCAACCCACGCGCTTGTGGCGATGGGCCGTCGTGCTGGCGCCCGGCCTCCTGCTCTATTTCCTGCCGCTTCCCTCACTCACTTCCCCGCAGAGCCGGCTGCTGGCCGTGTTCGTCTCCACCATCATCGCCCTAGNNGCGCAGCCCGTGCGCATGGGCGTCAGCGTGGTGATTGCCATGACTCTGCTGGCTGTCACCGGCACGCTACCGCCCGCGCAGGTGCTCTCCGGTTTCGGTAACCTCACCGTCTGGCTGGTCTTCATCGCGTTTCTGTTTTCTCGCGCCGTCACCTCTACCGGTTTTGGCACGCGCCTCGGCTACCTGTTCATCCGGCGCTTCGCGCGCACGCCGTTGAGTCTCGGCTATTCTCTGGCCACGGCCGACCTGGTGCTCGCCCCTTTCATTCCGTCCGACACCGCGCGCGGCGGCGGCGTGGTCTTCCCCATCACGCGTGGGGTGGCCGCGGCGCTCGGCTCGGAGCCCGGTCCCTCGGCGCCGCTGATCGGCAGCTTTCTCACGCTGGTCTCCTTTCACACCACCTACGTTGCCTCCGCCATGTTCCTCACGGGCATGGCCGCCAATCCTCTGATCGCGGAATTCGCGCGCCAGATCGGGCACGTGGACCTCACCTGGGGCCGCTGGATCGCGGGTTCCATCGTCCCCGGCTTAATCAGCTTGACTGTGATTCCCGGGTTCCTCCTCCGCGCCGTCCGGCCCGAACTTCGCGACACCGCGCCCGCGCGCGAGTTGGCGCGCGCCCACTTGGAGAGCATCGGCCCGTTGCGCCGCGAAGAGAAATGGCTGGTGGCGATCTTTCTCGGCGTCATGGCCGGTTGGGTGACGTCGCCGTGGCACGGCATTTCCAATACCTTCGTGGCGATGGCCGGCCTCGGAGCNNGCCCCGTTGGTCATGATGTCCGACGCCCTCAACCAGGCCGGCGTCGTCACAATCCTCTCCGGCAAATTGTTCGGTCTGATGACCGGCTGGCCGTGGGTGCCGGCCTGGCTCGCGCTGTCTGTAGCCTACATTTATATCCACTACAGCTTCGCCAGCATGACCGCGCAGGTTACCGCGCTCTACCCCGGCTTCCTCGCCGCCGCCCTGGCCGCCGGCGTTCCTCCCATGCTGGCCGCTCTTCCACTGGCGTACTTCTCCAACCTCAACGCAGCCATGACGCACTACGGCACCGGCTCGGCCCCGGTCTTTTTCGGCGCCGGCTACGTCCGCCAGACCGACTGGTGGCGCATCGGTTTCCAGGTCTCGCTCATCAATCTGGTCATCTGGCTGGGCATTGGAGTATGTTGGTGGAAGCTGATCGGCTTGTGGTAGGGTAAACGCCCGAGCCCGGAAATGCGTCTCTATCTATTACCATTACCATCGATTGCGGACATCTAATGGGCGAATACGACTCTGAAGAACTTTCCAAAATCGTAGCTGAACTGAATCGCGCTGCGCCCAGCCAGAAGCGGGCCCCCACACGCTCGTCGCAATCCACGCCGACGCTCGACAGGCTACTCAACCTGGCGGCCACGCGCAACGCCTCCGATATTCTGCTGGTGGCCGGCGCGCCCGCCATGTTGCGCGTCACCGGCAACCTGACACCGGCCTCGGGCCCGCCACTCGATGCCGAGGAGGTGCGCAGCCTGGTGACGCCGCTGCTCGAACCCGCCCAGCTCGAAGAACTACAGCGCGTCAAGTCGCTCGATTTCGGTTTCTTCCGCGACGGCATCGGCCGCTTCCGCGTCAATGTGCATCACCAGCGCGGCACCCTGGCGGCCTGCATCCGGCTGCTGCCTTCGAAGATTCCTTCGCTCGAATCTCTGCACCTGCCGCCTTCTCTGGCCAAGCTCGCGGAACGCCGCCAGGGCCTGGTTCTGCTCACGGGACCCACCGGCTGCGGCAAGTCTTCCACGCTCGCGGCGCTCATCGATATCGTCAATACTCGCCGCGCCGCCCACGTGGTGACCATNNACCTTGCGCAGCATCATGCGGCAATCGCCGGACGTCATCCTGGTGGGCGAAATGCGCGACGCCGAAACCATCTCCACCGCGCTCACCGCCGCCGAAACCGGCCACCTGGTGCTTTCCACACTCCACACCAACGACACCATTCAGAGCGTCTCCCGCATCCTGGACACGTTCCCTTCCTCCAACCAGCCGCAGATTCGCCAGCAGTTGTCGCTGGCTCTGCTCGCCATCGTCGCCCAGCAGCTCGTGCCCGGCCTCGATGGCGTCGTGCGCTGGCCCGCCACCGAAATCATGCTCTCGACCGACGCTGTCCGCGCCCTCATCCGCAAGGGTGACGACCACCAGCTTCGCTCGCAGGTGTCCGTGGGCAAATCCGAGGGCATGATGACCATGGAGCAGTCGCTCGCCGAGCTCGTGCGTGTCAACCGCATCTCGCGCGATACTGCCTACGCGCACTGCTACCGCGCCGACGATCTCCAGCGGTACTTAGGGTAGGGAGGTTCAATCCGTCCCGCCCAGCTTGCAGGCCAGTGTCAGCCCATCTCCCATCGTGGCCATCGACAGTGTGACGCGGTGGTCCTCGTGGAGTTTGCGGTTGAAGGCCCGAATCGCCTCGGTATCCGCGTCGTGCTCTTGGGGGTCCGCCACCTTGCCGTCCCACAGTACGTTGTCCGCTACCATCAATCCGCCGGGCCGCAGCAGCTCGAGCGCCCGCTCGTAGTAATTCGAGTAGTTCTGTTTGTCCGCGTCGATGAACGCGAAATCGAAGGTCCCCCCATCGCCCTCCGCAATCAGCGCATCCAGCGTCTCAATGGCCGGCGCCAACCGCAAATCGATCCGGCTCTCGATACCCGCTGCCCGCCACGTGTGGCGCGCCAGCGCCGTGTACTCCTCGCTCACGTCGCAAGCCACCACCTTGCCGTCCGCGGGCAGCGCCAGCGCCACCCAAGCCGAACTGTAGCCCATGAAAACGCCCACTTCCAGCGTCTTGCGCGCGCCCAGCAGCCGAACCAGCAAATGGAGGAATTGGCCCTGTTCGGGCGCAATTTGCATGGATGCCTGCGGATGGTTCTCGGTCTCTTCCCGCAGACGCCGTAACGCCTCGGGCTCACGCACTGTGACCTCGCGGACGTATTCCGCCAGCCGATCCGTCATGGGGGTGTAGTTTCTGGACATGCAGAATCCAATTCTACCCCCGCCAGGCGGCGCGGCTACCTGGCCGCCGTCTGCAGTACCGCGTTTTCGATGGCCCGCGTCACTTCCTCGGGCGGCAAGGCGCCGTCCACCGTGCGCACGGCGGCATCGCCGTACCACCCCAGCACCGGCCCCGTGAGCTCCCGGTATGCTGCCAGCCGCTGGCGAATTACCGCCTCCTGGTCGTCCTCTCGCGTGATCAGCGGCTCGCCATCGTCGTCGCACCGGCCGGTCTGCCGCGGCGGCTGCCACAGCGTGTTGTAGATGCGCAGGCACTTCGGACATTGGCGCCGCGCCGTCAAACGTGCCACCAGCGCCTCCTCCGCCACATCCAGGTGGATCACCGTCGGGCCCGGCAACCCGCGCTCCCGCAGCATCGCCGCAAACTGCTCCGCCTGCGGCACCGTGCGCGGGTATCCATCCAGCAGGAATCCGCCCGCGCAATCCGGCCGCGCGATTCGCGCCGCTACCATGCCGTTCACGATACCGTCGTCTACCAGCCCGCCGCCCGACATAATCCCGCAGGACTTCCGGCCCAGCTCCGTTCCGGCCTTGCACTCCGCGCGGAATATTTCGCCCGTGGAGATGACCGGAATCTGGAAACGCTCCGCCAGGTGGGCCGCTTGCGTGCCCTTTCCACATCCCGGCGGACCAAACAGCAAAAGGATCACTTCAACCTCCCGCGGCTTGCCTATCATGAATCAATATATATAAAGGCCTGAAACTATTAAACAAAGCAAGCCTGCTTGCAGACTAACTCCTGTGCGCCCCGAAATCAAGGCTGGCCGGTTTTGCCCGGCTCGGTCAGAATGCTGCCGTCCGCCCGCAGTGCCAACTGCCGGTCACGCCACTGCACTTGCCGCCCGAACAGGCCGCATACCCAAACCGCAAATCCGAACAGGTCACGGACTGGGATCAGCCACAGGTTCGGCGCCACTCGCGGGTCGCGCAGGATTCGTGCGCCGGTGATCACACCGGCCGTCAGCCGCAGGGCCAGCGCCGCGGCGCCCGCCCACCAATAGCCGGCCGCAAACGCCACTAACGCCCAAACCGTGGCCTGCGTCACTCCGAACCCGATATAGCCGGCCGGGCGCGACACCCGGATGGTCCGCGACCACCGCAACTGGTGCCGCCACACCTGCCCCCACGATCCTGCGCCGAGCCCCGTCTCCACCACCACCGTGGCAAACTCGATGCGGAGTCCCAGCGCGCGGATGTGCTTCCCCAGTTGATAGTCGTCCGCCAGGTATTTTCCAATCGCTTCGAAGCCGCCAATCCGCCGCAGCGTTTCCGCGCGGAAGACCATGGTCGAGCCCAGCGCAAATTCCGCCTGCCCCAGCAACCGCGCCACCATAACGCTGGGCGCGAACTCAGTGGCGATGCCCAACGCCTCGCAACCGGCTGCCGCCGAGTCCGACCGCGCGCGGTACAGGCACGTCACCAGGCCGATGCCGGGATCGGTGAGTGGCGCCGTGGCCTCTTCCAGATACCCGGGCTCCACCAGGATGTCGCTGTCGTTCACCAGCAGCACTTCGTACTTTGCATGCCGCGCCAGTTCCGCCAGCACGCCCACCTTGGCGTTGGGCGCGCTGGTCGAAACCAGGACGGCCTCGATGCGCTGCCGTGGAAATTCGCGCTTCAGCCGCTCGATCTCCGCCACCGCCGGATCGTTCGCATTCGTGAACCCGAAGAGAATTTCGTATTGCTTGTACCCCTGCATGGCATGCGAGCGGATGGCTTCATAGAAGTGCGGATCCTTCCCATGCACCGGTTTCAGAATGGAGACCGGAGGCCTGGTGCCCGCGCCGCCGTGCCACGCCAGCCGCTTGCGCCAAACCGCCGCTGCCACTATGGCGAGCAAGTAGTAGGCCGCCGCCGCGATCGCCGGAATTGCCAGGAGGATCACAGAGAAACCAGCGCCACCCCGCAGATCACCAGCGCCGCGCCCGCCCAGCGCAGCCGGTTGACCCGTTCCTTCAGAACATATTTGGCCAGCACCGTTTCGAGCACGTAGGTCACCGCCGAAACGGGAACCGCAAAACTCAACTCCGTCACCGACAGCAGCTTCATCAGCGCGAAGAAGGAGACCGCCATCGATACGACCGACGCAATCACGTAGCGGTTGCGGGCCATCAGGGCCAGCGCGCGCCCTAACGCGCCCGGGCGGAAATCGCGGATTTCGCCGTGCCGCCGCATTCCATATGCCTGCAGCACTTCACCCGCCGTCGTGGCCGCCACCATGACTCCCACAATCAGCCACTTCACCGTGCCGCCCCCGGGCCGTCGCCCGGTGCCGTGGTCTGCGGCTCCGTGCCGCCGCCCACCAGCGCCACCCCGGCCACAATCAGCCCGATGCCCGCCCATCGCGCCGTGGTGATGCGCTCGTCGAGCAAAATGCGCCCCAGCAGCGCCACCACCACGTACCCCACCGCGGTCACCGGCACCACGTAGCTCAGGTCCGCCCAGCTCAGCAGCGCCATCCGCGAAAGCTGCCAGACAATCAGCAACACCACGCCCAACGCCACCCACGGCTGGAACAGTGCGCCGATATATTCAAAGGGAGTCTGCAACGAGCGAGGCATGCCCCGCTTCATGAAAAAGTCGCCGAAGGCGTTGGCGAGTACCACCACCGGGACGAAAACCCACGTCTTGAGCCGCAGGCGCGCCACTTCGGAACTCATGCCCGCCGTCAATCGCCCGAACTGGCAGCCACCGGCGCCGTCTTCGCGGCCGCCTTGTGATCGGCCACAAACTTCTTCCGCTTGGACCGCAGTGCCATGTATTCCCGGGCTTCCTTGGTGAGCCGCTTCCGCTCGTCGTTATTGAATACGGCCTTCCTCACAATCCGCCAGATCACCCGCGGCCGGAAGAAGTACTCGCCGTAGAAACGCTCCACGAACTCCACCAGCTCGCCTTGGTCCAGGCCCGGGTAGATGATGTTCGGAAGCTGGTGGCCCATGTCATCCGTCATCGCATCGATGGTGATGAGGTTGTTCTTCTTGACGTAGTCGTAGAATTCCGTCCCCGGATACGGATGCGCAATCGACACCTGAATGGTTTCCGTGTCCAGCTTCTTGGCAAAATCGATGGTCTTGCGGATGCTCTCGCGCGTCTCGCCGGGCAATCCGATGATGAAGTCGCCGTGGATCAGCAGGCCCAGCTTCTTGCAGTTCGCCGTGAAGCGCTGCGCCATCTCCACTGTCGCGCCCTTCTTGATGTTCTTCAGGATCTGCGGATCGCCCGATTCATATCCCACGATCAGCAGCCGGCAGCCCGCTTCCTTCATGGCCTTCAGCGTGTCGTAGTCGGTGGTGACACGCGACGTGCAGGACCAAGTCGCCTTCAGCGGCTGCAGCTTCTTGCACAGCTCGATGGTCCGCTCTTTGCGATAGTTGAACGTGTCGTCGTCGAAGAACAGTTCCTTCATCTGCGGGAACTGTTCCATGGCGTAACGGACTTCGTTCGCCACGTCGTCGGCGGAACGCAGCCGCCAGCGGTGCCCCGAGTGCGTTTGCGGCCACAGGCAGAACGTGCACAGTGCCGGGCAGCCCCGCGACGTGTATAGGGAGACGAACGGGTTCAACAGAAACGGCACGTTGTAGCGCGTGATGTCCAGATCGCGCTTATAGGTTTTGGTCACCCACGGCAACGCGTCCAGGTTTTCGATCGCCGGCGCTTCCGGGTTGTTGACGACCTGTCCGTTCTTGCGGAAGCTCACCCCCGCGATCTCTTCGAGCGGTTTGCCCTTGGCGTAGTCCACGATCTGGTAATCGAACTCGCGCCGCACCACGAAATCGATGGCCGGCGTTCCCAGCAGCGTCTTCTCCGGCTCAGTGGTCACCGGCGGCCCCACGAACGCCACCTTCAGCTTGGGGTTGACGTCCTTCATCATCTCCGCCATCTTCACGTCCACGTGAAATCCCGGCGTCGACGTGTAGAGCACCAGCAGCTCGAACTGCTTGGCCATCTCTACCGTCTGTTCGATGGACACTTTGTGCGGCGGCGCATCCAGCACCTTGCTGTCCGGCAGCATTCCCGCCGGGTAGCACAGCCAAACCGGATACCAGTAGGATTCGATCTCCCGCGAGGCCGGCCAGCGCGAGCTCGCGCCGCCATCGAAGCCTTCGAAAGAGGGGGGATTTAGAAACAGCGTCCTCATGTACTCTCCAGTCGAAACGGAACCTTCCGGTCGCGCTTATTGAATCTCGGGTGCTCCGGCAACCGCCCGGGTATCGATGGCGTAGTTGCTGAACGCGACGGTCATTTCCACCGTGCCGATGCCCAGCCGCATATCCGTGACGCTCTGTTCTTCCTTCGGCACCGAAAACCCGTCCCGGATTTCGTACTTCCGCACGAAAGATACTTTCTTGACCCAAATCGACGGCGATTTAACCAGGTAGCCCGATTCCTGTACCCGCAGGAAGGTTTGGACATCGATCCAGATTTCGCCTTTGAACAATCCCTGGCGCTTCCGTCTTGGCGTCACCTGGAACTCGTGAACATCCCGCCCGTCCAGTTGTTTGAGGCCCTTGTACCTGAAATTGTAATTCTCCGGCGTCACCGCAACCGCCGTTCCCGGTTCTTCCTGCTCTTCGGCCTCCGCCGCCAGATAACGGTTGATCACCTGGTTCTTGACCGTGTTGTCGCCCTCGAACTTCAACATTTCGTAGGTGATACGTCCCAGCGCCGTGATGCGGCGCAGGCCATGTAGCTTGCCTTGTTTCTTAAGGTGGGGGATTGCCGCCGCGATTTCGATTTCCATGCTGGCGGCCTGAACCATGCGGTCCTGTCCCCGCGTCGCGGCGCAGTAATTCTCTACAATGCTCTCCGGCGCCCGCACCACGGGCGTTTCCGCCCCGAGCGCCAGGCACGCGGTAGTCGATAACAGGATGACGCGGACCTTCAATTCATAGACCCCAATTCAACCGAAATGAAACCGAATGTTTAAGTCTAGCAGGGTCAGGGGTAGGGGGGCAATTATTGGCCAGGGATTGCGGCGCACGCAAATTGACGCGTGGCCAGATTTCTAATGCCCTTCGCCAGATCAGCCCGACCAGCTCCCGTCACGATTTCGAGCGACTTCGCGGCGGCGGTACAGGCATCCCGGTGAATCGTCGCACAGGACATATCCAGGTCGACGCCGCCATGATCGTCCAGGCGCACGCAACGCCTCGATTCGACGCTATCGCGATACAACCGCCCGAGGCTCAGTCTGAGATACGCATCCGCAGTGATTATGATTCCATCCAACAGCGCGACGGCAGCTTCGTCATTTCGGCCGGCGGATTGAAAAGCCTCCGCGATCTGCCGATAAGTGAGCGCCAGTAGTGGGTCAAAATCGCGCGCTTTTAGAGCCGCCGCCAGAGCCTTCTCGGGATCGCGGAGCCGCACGTACACCGAAGATTCAAGCCGATAAAGCGTCCCACAGTACAGTGAGGTTGCAGCGGTGTAGAAAGCGGCTGGATCGCGCATTTTCAAAGCAGCCCAATCGGTGCCCGCCTCAGTCGATGAAATGGCACGCCGCACGAAACCCAATGCTGCCTCATAGTCCGCCGCAGCTTCAGGGCTTCCGCCGGGTCCGGAATCCGGCAAGCCCTTTTCCCGCCTCTCCGCGCTCATGAAATGGTACAACGCCGCGGCTCGATAGGGCTCGAGCGGTGTTAGCGCATCAGGCAGCGACCGAATCAGGCCGACACTCCGATCCACTTCAGCCACGGCCTCTGCAATCCTTGAATGTTCCTGGTCGGAGCCAAATAATGACTCAGCTCGCAGCAGATGCGCCTTATAGCTCCGCGGTTGCGAGTTCACCGCCGCCGCCGATTGGGGTGAGATTCGTTCTCCAGTCGGCATTTCTGGCTAGAGTGCCGATCGCCAATACCGCCAGAAGTATACAGAGAAAATGCGGAGCCAGTCGCCTCAGAATGCGATAAGCCAACATTACAATGCAGAACATTACTCCAACACACGGCAGATAGAGCAGCCGTTCAGCCATAATTGTGCCGATCGGAAATAGTAGATTTGCCGCCGGCAATATAGTGACGAAAGTGAACATCAAGAAAAAGAAACCAGCCCGGTTTCTCCGCGCCAAAACCACGGTAATGAATACTACAGCCGCGACCGTCAGCCCTGCCAACCAATCCTGAGGCGTGCCGCGAACCAGCATGATGGCCGGGTACGAATAGTCGAGGGACAGATGCCGAGGCCACAGCACGAGCCAGACATACCGCCGTTGCCGTAAGCCTGCCTGTCCAGAAGCCGGCGCCGACAATTGGATTGTCGGCAAACGGGAAAACCACTGGGTTGGATGTTGCCAATACCAGCGTTCGTTGGTAAAGCATCAACAGTATGGGGGTCAAAACGGCCAGCAAGCCCAGCGCCGCATTAAGACGGCTTCGCCGTTCCTTCCACCAAATCGCTTCATACAAGAAGAGCACTCCCAACAGGGCAACCCCGCTTTCCTTGGAGAAAGCCCCGAGCATGGAAGCGGCAAACAGGCCAGCCAACCATGCCAGGCGCCAAGGCCCCCGTACGTGGAAGCCTCTTAGATAAAGCAAAAAGCCGCCCATGACGGCAAGGCCCGCCAGTAAGTCGGCACGGCCTATGATATTAGTTACCGATTCTGTCAGAACCGGGTGAACTGCCCAAAGGGCCACGACAAATGCGGATGGCCAGGGCGATTTAGTGAAATATGACACCTGGGCAAATACTAGCAGGAAGTTAAGAAGATGTAAGATGAAGTTGACGCAATGATAGCCAATCGGATTGTCGCGGTTGCCGAGTACAGCATAGTTGAAAAGGTATGAGATGGTGGTAACAGGACGGTAGAGTCCACTCTCGCCATAGGGCCACCAGTAAGTGTGGTCGAGAATAAGCTCGAGGTTCTCGACTGTAGCACTATGTACCCGTGCATCGTTAAGGATGAGCGTCGTGTTGTCGAAGGGAA
>PLZX01000043.1:14876-41006 GCA_003152325.1 Bryobacterales bacterium
GCAAAGACGGCGCCTTGGGACAGAGAAGTCTGTCCCCGGAGGGCCCCCAGCCCTGATACGCTTGGGGCATGTCCCGTGAAATCGAACAGCGGCACCCACATCCTTCTCGTGCGGGCCGCATCGCGCTCTTCGTCGTCCTCGGACTGATACTCCTCGGCGCCCGCTCTTTCGCTTCCTATGCCATCGAGGTGGAATGGTGGAAAGAGCTCGGACAATTCCACACCTGGCTCAGCATGCTGTATTACGGCATTGCCCCCGTCGCCTTCGCTACCCTGTTCGCTTTTGCCGCGTTGTGGATCACCCACGCCCGCGCTTTGAAGTTTGCCGGCACAGCCCTCGGCGAACACCGCCTCTACCACCGCATTTCCACCTTTGTACTGTTGCTGATCGGCTACCTGGTGGCGGCCGCAGCCATCGATACCTGGACGGTGGTCCGCTTCGCCGGTTCCCGCGGCCTCCCTTTCGCCGCCACCACCGTCTGGTACGATGCCATCTTCGACAAGCCGCTCTCCTTCTATCTGTTCGATCTCCCGTTTTATGGCATGCTCCGCGGCTACGTCCTGGCGCTGGTGATCGTCGCCATCCTGCTGTACTGGCTGGTCGCGCGCGGCTGGCAGTTGCGCCACAAGCTAGCCGAGATCCAGCAGACTCGCGAAATCGATCCCACCATCTTCCGGTTGGAAGGCGGCCTGGAATCCCGCTTCCTGCGCGGCGCCGCCGTCATTCTGCTCCTTGCGTTGGCCGTGCGCTTCTTCCTGGGCCGCTACGAAATGGTCTACAACGAGCACGGCACCTTCCTGGTCGGCGTGGATTACGTCGACGAGTTCATCGGNNTTGCGCTGGTAGTCGCCTTCGCTGCTCCGCGCCTGGTTTCCGCGCTCCACGTGCGGCCCAATGAAATCTCGCTCGAAAAACCGTATATCCAGACCCACATCCATGCTACCCGCAGCGCCTACGGCCTGGAGCAGCGCGTCCACGAGATCGAATTCAACGCCGATCCCAACGCCTCGATCGACACCACCCAGCACAAAGCCCTGCTCGACAATGTCCGCCTCTGGGACTGGGGGGCTTACCATGACACCATCACGCAGCGCCAGGCGCTTCGCACGTACTACGTTTTCCACGATAGCGACATCGACCGCTATACCATCGACGGCCAATACCGCCAGGTGCTGCTCTCCCCCCGCGAGCTCGATATCTCCAACCTCCCTGACGCCCGCAACAACTGGATCAACCCCGCTTTTATTTACACCCATGGCTACGGCCTGGTGCTCTCCGAAGTCAGCAAGATGACTTCCGACGGCCTGCCCGTCCTCATGATCGAAGACGCACCGCCCAAGATCCATACCGAAAGTCTCAAGCTGACCCGCCCCGAAATCTATTACGGCGAAGTGACGCATGAGCCGGTCTTCGTCAATACCGCCGAGAAGGAGTTCAATTATCCTTCCGGCGAAAAATACGAGCAATCCCGCTATGAAGGCACGGGCGGCTTTCCGATCTCCTCCTTTTTTATGCGCCTGGCCGCGGCCATTCGTGAGGGCGAGCCCAACATCATCCTGACCAATTACCTCACGCCCAACAGCCGCATGATGATCCGCCGCAAGGTGCGGGACCGCGTGCAGGAGCTCGCCCCGTTCCTGGAATGGGACACCGACCCCTACCTGGTGATCAACGATGCCGGTCACCTGGTCTGGATGATCGATGGCTACACCACCTCCGAAGCCCATCCCTACTCCCGCGCCGTCGACGTCCCCGGTTTCGGCAGCCTCAATTACATTCGCAACGCCGTCAAGGCCACGATCGACGCCTACGACGGCGAAACCCACCTCTACGTTTTTGCGCCGGACGATCCCATCATCGCCGCCTACCAGAACCTCTTCCCCCAACTCTTTCTGCCCGCCGCGCAGATGCCGGCCGATCTCCGCCGCCATGCGCGCTTTCCGGAAATGCTCTTCTCCGTGCAGGCCGAAATCTACCGCACGTACCACATGCTGGACCCGCAGTCGTTCTACAACAAAGAGGACGTCTGGGAGCTGGCGCTGCACTCTTCCGGCCAGGACAACAGCTCCGCACCCGTCACACCCACTTATGTCATGGCCACTTTGCCGGGCGAAGAGAAGCCCGAGTTCCTGCTGCTGATCCCCTTTACCCCGCGCAGCAAGAACAATTTGATCGGCCTGATGGCGGCGCGCTGCGATGGCGCCCACCTGGGCGAGACGGTGGTTTACCTGCTCTCCAAGCAGGAACTCATCCCCGGCCCCATGAACGTGGCCGCCTATATCAACCAGGACCCCAACATTTCCAAGGACCTCTCTCTCTGGAACCAGCAGGGCTCGCACGTGCTGCGAGGCCAGATCCTGGTGCTGCCGGTGGGCAACACGTTCCTCTACGTCGACCCCATTTACATCCAGGCCAACCAGGGCAGCATGCCGCAACTGAAGAAGATCGTGCTGGCCGTGGGCAGCCGCCTGATTTACGCCGATACTTACGATGACGCCCTGGCGCAGCTCTCCGGCGGCGCCCAACAGTTGATCCGGCAGGCGACCGCACCCCCTGTGGCGGGCGCGCCCCCGGCAGCGAGCGCGGCGCCCGCCGCCGACGCCCGTCTGGCGAGCGTCCGCGAGCACCTCCGCCGCTACCGCGAGTTAGCCTCGCAGGGCAAGTGGGCCGAAGCCGGCAAGGAACTCGAAGCCATCGAGGCCGCAGTCAAGCAGTAGCGGTTAACGATAAAGCCAATCATTGCTGGCCGCCGATGAACACAGATGAACGCCGAGGGAAAGGAATCGTTTTATCCGCGTTCATCGGCGTTGATCGGCGGCTCAAAATGGTTTTGATGTTCGTCCTGCTGGCCACGGCCGCATGGCCGCACGCCGTCAGCTTCAGCTCGAGCGACCTCACCATCGACGGGGTGCGCGCCCATTATGAGCTTCGGATGCCGCTCTATGAGATCTCGCACGTGACCTCGCCCGAGCGCACGCTGCTCAGTCACGTGCGCCTTTCCGGCGCGCAACTGTTGAACGCGAGCTGCGCGGCCCACCCGGAAACCGGCCTCTACGTTTGCGAAGCCGATTACCAGTTCGCCGCGCCGGTTGAGGCGGTAGGCGTGGAGTGTACCCTGGCGGCCGCCACCGTTCCCAACCACGTCCACCTCTTGCGTGCCGAAATGGGCGGCAGGCACGACCAGGCGCTCTTTGACATCTCATTCACCAACGCCACCTTGCGGTTCCGTCCGCCCACCACGACGGAGGTCGCGGTTTCGGAATCGGCCGCCGGCGGCATGCGCGCGCTGGGCGGCGCCGTCCAATTGCTCTTCCTCGCCGCGTTGGTGCTGGCAGCGCGCGGCCGCAACCAACTGGTGATTCTGGCGGCCATGTTCCTGCTGGGACAAGCCGCCTCCGCGCTGGTTGTGCCGCACGCCCTGTGGCAACCAGCGCCGCGATTTGTAGAGGCTGCCGCTGCACTCACGGTGGCTTATCTGGCGGTCGAGATTCTGCTGCTGCCACAGGCCGGCGCGCGCTGGGCCATCGCGGCCGTGTTAGGCGCATTTCACGGTCTGTATTTCCGCCTGTTCCTCCAAACCACCGGCTATCACGCCGGATATGTGCTGGCCGGCGCGGCCCTGGCCGAATTGGTGGCGATTGGATTATTGGCGCTGGTTTTCTCCCGTCTGCCGCGGGTGGTCCATAAGCTCTCGGCCTGCGGCTTGCTGTGCTTCGGGCTGGCGTGGTTTGCTTTGCGGCTGCGCGGATAGGTCTGGCTGGGGCCGGCTAAAGCCGGCTGCGGCCAGAATTGGCCGCCCCACTTAGCTTCTGCGGCTGCGTGAGCAGCTCGATCGGGATGCTGTCGGCAGGTGCATGCAGCGGCGCGGCACCTAGGACTGGCTGCGCCATGGGGCCGCCGGTGCTCGACGGCAGGAACGGATTGCGGAACCGGATCTCCGGCAACGTCTGACCGGCCGGTGCGGGGCCGGCGATCTCCGGCGTGATGATCACCAGCAATTCCGTGTGGCTATGCGTGACCGACTTGCTCTGAAACAACTTCCCCAGCAGCGGGATGTCGCCGATGCCAGGCACTTTGGAGAAGCTCTCGCGGGTCTGGTTGTCCAGCAGCCCGGCGATCACGAAGCTCTGGCCGCTCGACAGTTCCACCTCGGTTTGTACACGTCGCGTGGATGTTCCCGGGACGGTGGTGCCCGCGACGGTGACGGCGTTGGTGTAATCCAAAGCGCTCACTTCGGGCGAAACCTGCAAACGGATGGTGCCGCGCGGCGTGATGACCGGCAGGAAGCCGAGGCGGATTCCGTACTCTTTGAAAGCGATGGTGACGGAGTTCGCGCCGCCTCCCGGCTGCACCATGGGATAGGGAAACTCGCCTCCGGCCACAAAGTTCGCCGGCGTGCCGTTGATCACCAGAAGGTTCGGTTCGGCCAGCATCTCGAGCAGGCTTCTGCTCTCCAGCGCCTGCAGGGCCGCCACCAGATTGAGATCCTTGCGGAACAGCAGAATATTGATGGCCTGGCTTAGCGTGAAAGACCTGGCGCCGTCCTGGCTGATGGGCGGACCGGTTCCGAGGGCGGTGGCCTGGTTGAAGACGCCGCTCGCCAAGCTCACGCCCAGGTCCCTGCCGGCGGAGCGGTCCACGTTGGCGAACCGCACCTTCAACAGGATCTGCGGCTCCACGGGCGGAATCTCGACGCGCAGCAGGTTGATGGTCTTGCCCAGCGTGGAGACCATCGCCATGATGCGGTCGGCGGAGATCAGGTCCTTCACCGTGCCGCGCACAAAAGCCGTATCGTTGTCGAAGGTCACGTTGACGCCCGCGGCCGGGAAGTCGCGCGCGATCTGTTCCCGCACGGCGTTGAGATGCATGGGGCTCGGCCGCACGGTGAGATCGTAAACCAGGCGGACGTCGTTTTCCTGCCAGATGATCAGCGAGGTCTCCCCGGGCGCCTTGCCGTTGACTTGCACTTCCCTGGGCCCAATCGCGATGGTGTCCACCAGGCTGTCATTGGCCGCCGAGACGCGCCTGATGGTCACCGGGCTGTCGATGCTCAACGACTTGCCTACGGTGACCAGGAGGTTGCCGGCCGGTTGCGCGCGGAGGAGCCCGACGCCGGCCGCCGCCAGCAGGATCCAGCGAATTGCGCGGCCTCGCCAGCCGCGTCCATTACGTTGCATGCCGGAATGATCGGCTGGAACCGTTCACGGGTTTAGCCCCCATAAAGTTTCGCGCGCCCGTCGCCGATCTATGCAACGTGAACTCGACTGTCCGAATCCAAGTCCTGCTTTATACCCAACAACCCTTTGTCGCCCGGGGCTTCG
Organism: Bryobacterales bacterium; assembly: GCA_003152325.1. Taxonomy (GTDB): domain Bacteria; phylum Acidobacteriota; class Terriglobia; order Bryobacterales; family Bryobacteraceae; genus PALSA-129. The sequence goes on from PLZX01000043.1 coordinate 20,198, forward strand.
CCGCCGTCTTGGACGGCCGGCGGGATTTTGGTTTAGCCGCCTGTTGCGATAACCTGCCCCGGACCCTGCAATGCCTGCGGCGCGCCGCGCCCGACGTCGTCCTGGTTCATTTGGCGTCGCGCATCAGCCTGTCGGACCTGCACGAGCTACGCTCCGCCGCCGGCCGTGCGCAAATGGTCCTCTGGGGCCACGGCCTCGCCGGCGAGTTCGCCTTTCAGGCGATGCAGTTGGGGGTCCACGGCATCCTGCCCGCCGGGACAGAGGTGGATGCGCTGCTCGCGGCGCTGCAGAATGTCCACCGGGGCGTATTGTGCTTTGAGAGAGAACTGCTGGACAGCGTATTGCTCCAAAGACGCATTACCCTGACGAAGCGCCAGGGACAGATTGTCTCGCTGGTGTCGCAGGGCCTTAAGAATAAGGAGATCGCCTTCTCGCTGGGGATCACCGAAGGCACCGTGAAGGTCTACCTTTATAATCTGTTCCGCAAACTGGGAATGAACGACCGGCTGGATATGGCGTTGTACGGCTTGAAGAACCTTTTTGCCGGTGAACCCGAACTGCGAAGAATGCCCGGCGCAGGCCGCCGGGTTGGCCATGCCGCGGACCCCTTCGGCCCGCGCTCCCTGCCACAGCAGGCCAGGGAGCGAGCGAGGCTCGATGCCGTGAACTGAAGTACGGAACCCCCAGCGGCGGGACCTGCCCCGCAAGCTGGTTGGCCAGGTCGTCCAACTGGAACATCAGCGAACGAGCGGCGGCGATGTTGCCGAAGTCTTCGGCGTCGTCCTTGGCGTAAGCCTTCGCGAGGTCGGCCAGAATCTGCTGGTATGCGTTGAATGCCTGCTTCGCCAGGCCATTAGCGGGGTCCGCGGGTGTCAGCTCCACCAGGTAGGGCGGCGGATTGCCCGCGAAAAAGGGCTGCAAGGTGATGCGGATCTCGCGGAAGCGGCTGTAATGCTTCATGCCGTCGGCGACAATCCGCTCCGCCAGTTGCGCCAGCTCTTCGGGATACTTCCTCTGGTCGCGCAGCGTCGATACCACCTCCGCGTACTCCCCGTCGAGCGTTCCGCTGGGTGCCTCCACGGCGATGAAATCGTCGAGCACGTTGGATGTCAGAGGGCGCAGCGCCTTGCTGCGCATTTTCCCGTCGGCCGCTGGCACCTGGTCTATCAATCTCAGCGAAGGCCCGAACCGCTGCGACGTGATGCGCCTGTGGTCGAGTTCCCACAACAGTTGATTGACCCATCGCAGGTGCCGCATTTCGCCGACGGCGATCAGCAGCAGTTCATGCCGCACGAACGTCAGCTCGTCCGCCATCGGATCTTTGGCCTTGGGATTGCGAACCGAATATCGGGCATAGAGGTATTCGAGCGCGACGGTGTGTTCGAGCGTGGCCAGGCGCACCAGCTCCGCCGCCAGCTTGTCCGGCGTATCGAAGGGCGTGGCGTTCTCGATCGGCCGCGGCCGGTACTCATTCCGTTGTTCCCTGCCGAGCAGCACGATGGAGAGGTCCTGCCAGCGCTGGTTGATTTCGTAGTGGTCCATCTGCGCCGGCCGGTTCAGATTGAAATCGCCCAACGCCGCTGCGGTGCGTCCGGGCGCGCGGTCGGAGCGCAACCAGTCGATCGGCGTGTTGGCCTTCATGGGATCGTCCGATTCGCCGTCGGGCAAGGTCGATTCGCCCCGGTACATCCTCCGCCAGCACGATGTCGGGGTGGTTGGACGCCCAGTAGTAGCACGGGCAGTCTCGAAAATCGTGCATCCACGGCGAGCACAAACTCTGCGTCATCTCACCGGGCGCATAAGCCGGGCTCAACGTTCCGGTGGCTGACGAGGTGAACGTGCGCCGCCAGCCTTGGAGGTCGATGGGACGCGGCTTCGCTCCTTCCCCTTCGCGGCGTTCCAGCCGGATGGTCAGGGGTCCCGGCTAGAGCGTCCGCACCAGGCGCCACACCACCATGCCGTCTTCGTCCTGTACGAAAATAGTCTTGCCCTGTTGCGCGATCGAGGCCAGAAACCAGCTTCCCTGGCGCAAGGTGTCGCCGGTGTCGCCGACCAGCACGGCGGCCAGCGCGGACTGCGTGGCGGTGTCGGGCCGGTCCGCCGGATTGGACGCAAAGGAGAGGGGGCTCCAATCCGGATCGGCCCGGTCGACCTCGACCAGGTGGGCGCCCGCCTGCGTGTTCGAAGAGAATTCGAAAACCAGGCCCGGAAAGAAGCGCCGGTCCAGGTTTCGTTGATCGAACTCCAGGCCCGGATAGCAGTTGCCGACGCCGCTCTCGAGGCGCGTGTTGACGGGGTTGCCGGCCACCTGCAGAGCCGCCAAGGCGGTGAGATTGCGAGGAAAGACTCTGTCCATAATCTCGCTTAGACCTCGACTACGTTTTCAAAATGCGGCGCTTCCGCCCGTTTGCTTGCCAGCAGGCGGGGGCGCGCGCGCGACACGCGATCGTAAAATCCCAGGCAATATTCCAGCCATCCGCGAATGAAATCGCATCCGGCGCGGTCATGGGCGGCCACCTCCGCATGGCAACCTCCGCCGCACAGATAGCGGGCCCAGCAGGATCGGCAGGGCTCCTGCAGGTCCACCTGGCGCGCGGCCAGGAACTCGCGGCGGCGCGCGCCGTCCGGGTGCGCGCCGAAATGGAAGCGTTCATCGCCCACCGTGCGGTGGCAGGCGAAAAACTCGCCGTGCGCATCCGCCGAGACATAGTTGTCGCCCGCGCCGCAAGGCAGCGTGCGCGCAGCGCCGGCATGAATCTGTTTCACCGCCGTCGCCAAATTGGAGAAGCGCCATTGGGCGCCCTGTCCCAATTGCCGCCATTCGGCTTCCGCGGCGCGGATCATTTCGGAAAGATAGACGGGCCAGTCCTGGCTTCTCAAAACCTGGTCCGCGAGGGGGCTGGTGCGCAGCGGGCTGACGCCGATATCGGCGGAGGCCTGGTGCGGTGGTTGGGCGGCTTCGATCTGTTGGTTCTGCGGACGCTGGCGGCCGCCGCGGCGCCCACGGGCCGTCTGGCGCGCGAGTTGGAACTTCCGCCGGCGCGCCTCGCCCGCGTGATTCGATGGTGCGTGGACCGCGGGATTCTTTCGGCGGCTCCGGAACCGATCGCATAGATGCGACCAATCGCCTGGTTGGCTTCTACGGTCTGGTCGTTCTGCAGGGCAATACGCAATTGCTGGAGACTCTTCGCCGCCGTTTTGTGAGCGGACCGATCGATTGGGCCAAAGAATGGGGCCTGCCAAAAAAGTAGGCGGTCGCACTCGTTTGGATGGGAGCAATCCTTGGCGCGTGGCGTTAGCCGGTGCTCCGAGATTGGGCATCGAAACTTGTTTCGCACCAGACGACGCGGGCGTCTAATAGGAAGTATGCAACATGCAGTGTGGCTTCTTTTCGTCCTTGCCGGAACCTGCGGTGCGCAACGGCAGCAATCTCTTTCCCGCGAGATGCTGGCGGCACATAACGCGGTGCGGGCGCGCGTGAAGGTTGCGCCGCTGGCCTGGTCTGACCGGCTGGCCGGCGTTGCGCAGAATTGGGCGGATAGGCTGGTGGCGCGCAAGGAGTTTATCCATCGGCCGAATTCGAGCTATGGGGAGAATTTGTTCGATATGACGGGTGGAAGCGCATCGCCAGCGCGAGTGGTGGATGATTGGGCGTCGGAAGAACGCGATTACGACTACAGGTCTAACAAATGCAACGGCGTGTGCGGGCATTACACGCAGATTGTCTGGGGCGCGACGAAAGCAGTGGGATGCGCGGTGGCGCGAGGCGGCCGGCGCGAGGTGTGGGTGTGCGAATACAATCCGCCGGGAAATTGGGTGGGTAAGCGGCCGTATTGAGCGGTCAGTTCTCGGCGGGCAGGCGCTCCAGGTGGTCGATGACCACGACGGGCATGGGGTGCTTTTGCGAGTCCAGCTTGAGGCCGAGTTGCTTGTCGATGGCTTCGAAAAATGTGAGACCGCCGGAGGGTGTCGATGCGACCGTCGGGTCTGCAACGCCGCGGCCGGCGCCTGCAATCAACTGGCTCGGGGTCCAGGTGATCGCGAAATCGTAGGCGCCATTGAGGCCGGTTAGATCGACTACCGGGTGAGTGATATAGCCGGTGGCTGCGCTACGCACTTTTTCCGCCAGTTGCGCCATGGTGGTGTTCTGGCAGGCATAGGTTACGATGCCATCTCCGGGGGTGCGTTTGCAGGCGCTACGGTTGGAGGGGTCGGCATCTTTGAGTTTGGGGGTGCGCTTGCCCACGGTCAGGGCAAATACCGGCATGGGCTGATCTTCCCTGTGGAACGTGAATTTGAATTTCTGCACGATCAGATTTTGCAGCATCACGCACATGTCTTCGAACGGCACTGCGGTTGGGGTCTTGGCGATCAGGTCGAAGTGGTCGGTATCCGTCCATTTCGGCGCTCCAGCGATCGACTCTTCCTCGACATCGTAAGCGAAGTTCAGCATCTCTTTCATGGTGATGCCGAAGACCTCAATCCGTCCGGGGTTAATGGATCCGGTCTGGGGGCCGCCGGGCTTGCTCACCTTGATTTCCGCCACTTCAAACTCCGTGGGCGCGGGGGGCAGGGTCTTGGTGACCCCGGGGGCATTGTCGGTGGGGGTCTGGTTGACGTGGTCGACGACAATGACCGGAGTGGGTTGCTGGCGCGCTTCGATCTTCAGCCCGAGTTGCTTATCGACTGCCTCGAAAACTGAGATGGCGGCGGGTGGGTCCGCGTCACCACTCTTGGCGGACAATGCCGCGTTGCGGCCGGTCCAATGCAGGGAGAAATCGTAGGCTCCTTTGAGGCCCGTGAAGTCCATCAGAGGGTGATTGAGATAGGCGGCGGCTACCAGACCAAAGGATGGTCAGGCCTATGGTTACGCATGTTCGCTTTATAATCCGATCTCCGGAACCCAGAAAAGTGATTGGACGCGGCAAGGGGAATAGTGGATTCGACTAAATCGACCATCATCCAGCGGCATTTCGTCGATTTCCTCTACTGGATGAGGAAACCCAACTTGCTGAAAAAGCTGGGCCTAATGCCCCCACTGCGCGATTCGACCCGCCGCCCCGCCGGGCTGCGCGCTGCAACTCACTGATATGGCAAACCTGTCGATATGGAATGGTAACTGCTCCGCAATTACTCTTATGCAGACGTACCTGGGTCCGGTTCAACCGCCAACTGACGATAAGCGTTGGAAGATCGTCGAGGCCACGGCGCGCCGCCACGGCCGCGAACCGCACGCGCTCATCGAAACCCTGCACACCGTCCAGGAGTGCTTTGGGTATCTGGATGAGAACGCGCTGCGCTTCGTCGCTTCTCTGCTGCGCGTCCCGCTGGGCCGCGTGTATGGCGTCGCCACTTTTTATCACTTCTTCACCCTGAAGCCCAAAGGCAAACATACGTGCGTGGTGTGCACCGGCACGGCGTGCTATATCAAGGGCGCGCCGGCGCTGCTTTCGGCCCTGCAAAAAGCGCACGGCATCAAACCCGGCGAGACGAGGGCCGATGGCGAACTCTCCGTGCTCACGGCGCGCTGCCTGGGCTCCTGCGGGCTGGCGCCGGCGGCCGTGGTGGATGGCGCCGTCCTCGGGCGCATCGGCGCGCCGGCGATGCTCGAGCGCATCGCGAAAGGAATCCGCCCATGACTATCGAAGAACTTCGCGCGATTGCGGAAAACGAACGCCAGGCGCAGAAGAAGTTCCAACACCATGTCTGCGTCTGTATCGCCGCCGGCTGCCTGTCATCGGGCGCCGATCAGGTGCGCGATGCCATCAAGAAGGAAGTGGCCGAAGCGGGCATGGCGGGCGAAGTGCTGGTCAAAGGCGTGGGCTGCATGGGACTGTGCAGCGCGGGCCCGCTGGTTGCGGTGGAGACGGAGGGCCAACTGTTCGCCAACGTGTCGCCGGAGGACGCTCCCGAACTGGTTCGCAGCATCGACACCGGCACCGCCGACCTGGAGCGGTGTGACACGGCGGCGCCCTTCTTCCAGCGCCAGCAGAAAATCGTGCTGGAAAACTCCGGCAAAATCGATCCGGAGCGAATCGAAGATTACATCGCCAACGACGGTTATCGAGCGTTGGTGACCGCCATCACGGAGATGACGCCGCCCGAGATCGTCGCCCTGATGGTGAAGAGCGGTTTGCGCGGCCGCGGCGGCGCCGGTTATCCGACGGGCCTCAAGTGGAGCACGGTCTCGAAGACCGGCGAGCAGACCAAGTATGTGATTTGCAACGCCGACGAAGGCGACCCCGGCGCCTTCATGGACCGCGCGGTTCTGGAAAGCGATCCGCACCGCGTGCTCGAAGGCATGGCGATTGCGGCGTATGCGGTGGGCGCGCAAAGCGGTTTCATCTACGTCCGCGCCGAATACCCGCTGGCGGTGAAGCATCTCAAGACCGCCATCAAACAGGCCGAACGGCTGGGNNGGGGAAGAGACCGCGCTGATTGCGTCCATCGAAGGCAAGCGGGGCGCTCCGCGGCCGCGGCCGCCTTATCCGGCGCAGGAAGGTCTCTGGAATTGCCCCACCCTCATCAATAATGTGGAGACCTTCGCGAATGTCGCGCCCATCGTGCGCAACGGACCCGAGTGGTTCGCCTCGATCGGCACGGAAAAGAGCAAGGGAACCAAGGTATTCGCGCTGGCCGGGCGCGTCGCCAACACTGGTTTGATCGAAGTTCCGATGGGCATCACGCTGCGCGAAATCATCCACGAGATCGGCGGCGGCGTTCCCGAGGGCAAGCGGTACAAAGCCGTTCAGACCGGCGGACCTTCCGGCGGCTGTATCCCGCAACAGCATCTGGATTCTCCGGTGGATTACGAATCGCTGGCGCGCATCGGCTCCATCATGGGCTCGGGCGGAATGATCGTGATGGATGAAACCTCCTGCATGGTGGACGTGGCCAAATACTTCATGGAGTTCTGCGCGTCGGAATCCTGCGGCAAGTGCGTTCCCTGCCGCGCGGGGACGCGCCAGATGCTGGCCATCCTCGAAAAGATCACGGCGGGCGAAGCCACGGCCGCCGATCTCGCCCTGCTCGAAGAACTCTGCGACCTAGTCAAGAACACCAGCCTGTGCGGCCTCGGCCAGAGCGCGCCCAATCCGGTGGTCACCACGCTGAAGTATTTCCGCGACGAATACGATCGTCACATTTCGGGCGAGGGCTGCCCCATCTGCAAAGAGCGTGCGGCATCCTCTGCGGAGGTTTCCCAATGACCAAAGCTCCGGTCCGCATCAAGACTCTGACCATCGACGGACGCGAAGTGGGAGCCCGCGAGGATCAAACCATCCTCGAGGTCGCGCGCGAAAACCAGATCTTCATCCCTACCTTGTGCGACCTGCCGGGCCTTACCGCGGTGGGCGCCTGCCGGATGTGCATCGTGGAGGTGAAAGGCGTCAACCGGCTGCTGCCGGCCTGCGTCACGGCGGTGGCCGAGGGAATGGAAGTGACCGTCAGCTCGGAACGCATCGACCGCTATCGCCGCAGCATTCTCGAGCTGCTGTTTGCGGAGCGCAATCACGTCTGCTCGGTGTGCGTCACCAACGGCCACTGCGATCTGCAGAGCCTGGCGCTCAAACTGGGCATGACGCACGTTCACTTCCCGTACCAATACCCGCGCCTGCCGGTGGACGCCTCTCACGAGCGCTTCGTGGTGGATCATAACCGCTGCATCCTGTGCACGCGTTGCGTGCGTGTGTGCGACGAGATTGAAGGCGCACACACGTGGGACGTGATGTCGCGCGGGGTGGACTGCCTGGTGATTACAGACCTGGCCGAGCCCTGGGGCAAATCGGAGAGCTGCACGGGCTGCGGCAAGTGCGTGCAGGTGTGTCCCACCGGCGCGCTGTCGGAGAAAGGCAAATCCGTCGCCGAGATGTCCAAACGCCGCCAGTTTCTTCCTTACCTCACGCTGATGCGGGAGGTGCGCCGATGACGGACCGCAAGATCCGCCTCGCCACGGTCTGGTTGGATGGCTGCTCGGGCTGCCACATGTCTCTGCTCGACACCGATGAACGGCTGATCGAAGTCGCCAAACGCGTGGATGTGGTTTGGGGACCGCTGGTCGATAACAAAGAGTTTCCCGAAGGTGTGGATGTCACACTGGTGGAAGGCGCCATTTCGAGCGTCGAAGACGTGCACCGCATCAAGCAGGTGCGCGCGCGCACGGGTATCCTGATTTCGCTCGGCGATTGTGCGGTAACCGGCAATGTGTCGGCGATGCGGAACCGGTTCGGTGCGCGGGCGGTGCTGCGGCGCGCGTATCTGGAGAATGATACGCTCGACGCGCAGATTCCGCGGCAAGTCGTTCCCGAGCTGCTGCCCATGGCCCGCCCGGTTCACGAGGTGGTTCCGGTGGATGTCTTCGTTCCGGGATGTCCGCCTTCGGCGGACCTGATTTTTTCGGTACTCAGCGACCTGCTGGAAGGGAAGCGCCCCAACCCGGCGGCCATATTCGGATAACCTATGCCACGGCAAACCATCGTCATCGACCCGGTCACGCGCATCGAGGGCCATTCCAAGATCTCGATCCACCTCGACGAAGAGGGAAACGTCGAAGAAGCCTATTTCCACGTGACGCAGTTCCGCGGCTTCGAGAAATTCTGCGAAGGCCGGCCGTTTTCCGAGATGCCGTCGCTGATGGCGCGCATTTGCGGAATCTGCCCGGTGAGCCATCTGATTGCCTCGGCGAAAGCCTGCGACGCCATCCTGGCGGTGCGCATCCCGCCCAACGCGGCGAGGCTGCGGCGCGTTCTCAACCTGGCGCAGATTTTGCAATCGCACGCGCTGAGCTTTTTCTATCTCTCGTCGCCGGACCTGCTGCTCGGCATGGACAGCGACCCGGCCAGGCGCAACATTTTCGGCGTCATGGAATCGCATGCGGCCGTCGCGCGCGATGGAATCCGCTTGCGCCAGTTCGGCCAGCAGATCATCGAAAGGCTGGCGGGCAAGCGCATCCATCCCTCGTGGGTAGTGCCGGGCGGAGTCAACGAACCGCTGACGGCGGCGCATCGCGATCCCATTCTGCAAGAACTTCCCGAAGCAGTCGAGATTGCGCGGCGCACGCTCGATTGGTTCAAGGTGGAGATGGAGAAGTTCCGCGAGGAAATCCGGTCTTTCGCCAATTTCCCCACTATGTTTATGGGACTGGTGGGCGCGGACGGGACGCTCGATCACTACGACGGCAAGCTGCGCTTTGTGAACGCCGCGGGCCAGGTGGTGGCCGACGGCATCGAGCCCACAGATTACGCCGCGCATATCGCCGAAATGGCGCACCCCTGGACCTATCTCAAGACCAGCTTTTACAAACCGCTCGGCTATCCCGAGGGCATCTACCGGGTGGGACCGCTGGCCCGCCTGAATATTTGCGATACCGTCGACACGCCGCTGGCCGCGCAGGAGTGGGCGGAGTTCCGCGAACTCGATCGCGGGCCCGCGCTCAGCTCCTTCTATTTCCACTACGCGCGCCTGATCGAGTTGCTGTACGCACTGGAGAAGATAGAGCAGTTGCTGAATGCGCCCGATATTCTCGATACGCACGTGCGCGCGCATGCCAGCGCTAACAATTCCGAAGGCGTGGGAGTTTCCGAAGCCCCGCGCGGGACGTTGATTCATCACTATAAGGTGGACCGCGACGGGCTCATCACGTGGGCCAACCTGATTATCGCCACGGGACACAACAACGCCGCCATGAACCGGGGCGTGTTACAAGTGGCGCGCCACTTCATTCACGGCAATAAGCTGAACGAGGGAATGCTCAACCGCGTAGAGGCGGTGATCCGCACCTTCGATCCGTGCCTAAGCTGTTCCACACACGCCGATGGGCGGCTGGCGCTCGAAGTCGAGTTACTAAGTCATGACGGCGAAGTGTTAGACCGATGCCTCACACCTTGATTCTGGCGTACGGCAATCCGCTCCGCGGCGACGACGGCATCGGCCCGGAAGCCGGGGAGCGTTTGCGTTCGATCGTCCGGGATCCCGAGGTGGAGATTCGCACACTGCATCAGCTCACTCCGGAGCTGATGGAGCCGATCAGCCGCGCCGCGCGCGTCATTTTCATCGACGCCTGCGAAGGCGCAGTCCCCGGTGAGATCCGGGAGCGTGCGATCGAGCCCTCGAGGGCCGCTGCGCGCTTCACCCACCACGCGACGCCGGACGCGCTGCTGGCGGGGGCGCGCGCGCTGTATGGGCACGCGGCCGCAGCCACCATGATCACGGTTACCGGCGCCCGGTTTTCGGTATCTTCCGGTCTCTCGCCGGCTGTTGCTCGCAGCCTCGACCGTGTAGTCGCAGCCACCTTGCGTGTGCTCGCGCGTTAATCCTGCCGGCAACGCCAAAGCTCGCCACATCCCAGTTGGCGCGCTTTGGCGCGTTGCGTTAGCGTCCACACTCCGTATGAGTGAGTGACGGCGCAGGACGCCGGAAAGGATTTCGAAAATGATGAAGCTGATTTCCAACAAAGCTATTGTGGTGGCGATCGGCCTTACTGCCCTGATTGGGGCGGCGATGCCGGCAAGCGCTCAAACCTCTTACATGCGGGTCAAGATTCCCTTTGCGTTTGTTGCCGGCAAAACGTCGCTGCCGGCTGGCGAATACCGCATGCAGGTGGACGCGCATACACGTGTGTTACAAATTCAACCAGCCGCGGCGAATGTCGCTTACTATGTGCTGCTCTCGACGAGCGCCGACAGCCGCGAGGGCGCGCCAGCGGACAGCGGGCTGCTGCGCTTCCAGAAGGTGGACGGGCAGTATTACCTGGGCGAGATTTGGCGGCCCGCGCAGGACTGGGGCAATAAACTGTCGATGCCCAAGGGCGTGGTGAGTGGGCGCGCCAACTCCGGAGCGGTGGTTTCTACCGTGGACGTCAAGGTCAGGTAGTGCACGGTAGCGAGCATTCGGGGGGCGGGCAGGCGCCTGCCCCACCCAGCGTGTTTTCGAGAGCGCCGGCGATGCTCTGAGCCAGATCTTCCTGAACCGCGAGGATGTCGCGAACCTTGCGGTCGTAACGGCACGACCAAAGCGGGAAGCCGTTCTCCGCATCCACCAGTTGCACCGCAACCCTCACCCGAGCTCCCCATTTGCGCACGCTTCCCTCGAGCAATGTTGCGACTCCCAGCCTGCGGCCGATTTCGCGGCTGTCGACATTCGGCGCGCGGAATTGGAACGAAGAAGTTCGGGACGCGATCTGCAAGCCGCCGGTGCGGCTGAGAGCGTGGATGATTTCTTCGGCGAGGCCGTCGCAGAAATAGGCCTGATCCTTCTTCGGACTCATATCGGCGAATGGCAGCACGGCGATAGACGGGCTGAGTTCCAACACGGCGGGGCTCGACCACCAGGCGTCGAGTTCAGACCTGAAGGCGAAGACCGAACCGGGCTTGTCGGGGCGCAGGCGGTGAACCGGCAGGCCTTTTTCACGCTCCCAGCGCTGCACCGTGCGGGCGCCCCGCTTGAGATAGGCGGCAACTTCTTTCCAGGAATCGAGCCGGCCTTCGGCGGCCGGATCGGGAGAGTGCACCATGGTTGGGCTCTGCGTCATGTTGCTGTTCAACAATCTCTGACGCAGCTCCCGCGCAAATGTTCCGATTGGAAATTCTGCGAACTCCGCGGGTGCTTCGAGCGTAGTTTACTTTAGGGCCTTTTCAATCGCGCTGGTGACCTCCGCGGATTCGGGAGTGACCTTCGATTCGAACCGCGCGATCACTTTGCCGTCGCGATCCACCAGGAACTTGGTGAAGTTCCATTGGATCTCGCCGCCGGTGGCCGGGTTGGCCTGCTTGTCGGTGAGGAACTGATAGAGAGGGTGCTTATCCTCACCCTTCACCGAGATCTTGGAGTACATGGGGAAGCTCACGTTGTACTTGCGGCTGCAAAAGGTTTTGATTTCCTCGTTGGTGCCGGGTTCCTGGGCGCCGAAGTTGTTGGCGGGGAAGCCGAGGATTACGAATCCCTGGTCCTTGTACTTTTCGTAAATCTTTTCAAGGCCCTCATATTGCGGCGTGAAGCCGCAGAAGCTGGCGACGTTGACGATCATGACCACTTTGCCTTTGTACTGGGCAAGCGGCGCGGGTTTTCCATCGATGGAGTTGAGTGTATATTCGAGCACGCTGGAGGCTCCGAAGAGAGAGGCTGCTACGACGATACCGGTCAAGACAAGTTTGCGCATACTCTGCGGGAGATGCTCGGGACACGCAGAAGATTCACTAAGTTTACAATTGGCGCACGGATTCTCCGGCGGCGGTTTCGCGGAGGGTGTTTTCGAGGCTGTCTTTGGGCAAGCTGCGGATGATGGGTTCGATGAGCCAGCCGAGTCCGGTGGGAATATCGCGGGTGAGCGAGATGGCCTCGCATTCGATCCAGGTGCCGCCGTCGCGCTGTTCGAAGCGCCAGTAAGTTTGGAGTTTCCACAGGAAGCCCTCTCCGGTTCCGGGCGGCAGTTCCTTCTCATCGGGCTTGCCGGGGTTCTGGACTTCGGCGATTTTTGTGGTGTGGGACTGGCTCTTCCAGTGGGTTTGATCGATGGGGGTGTAGCGGATGTCGTGTTCGGTATCCAGCACGACAGTGATGATCTTTTTCTTCAGCAGCCGCATGAAGACGCGGAAATTGTTGCCGTCGTGGGCGAGGATGCGGGAGGCCAGGACCTCGCGGTGCAGGGAAGGGGAGCGGTTGTAGTCCTGGAGATGGGCGATCGTTTGGGAGAGCGTGGAGCCGGGAAGGAAGACGGTACCCACCCAATCGTGGATGAGGCCGTCGGGTACGGGGATGAGGGGCTTGTCGCCGGCCGGCTCCACCACCACCTCGCTCCGGCGGACGCGGCGGGCGCGGTCGGCCGACTCGTCGGCCCAGAGGAAGATTTGGCGCGCGTCGAGGCGCTGCTCGGTCTGGCGGATGTAGCGGTCGAAGGCCGCGGAGGTCTGCGGTTTTAGTTCCGCGGCTGTGAGGGCGCCCACGGCCAGGAAGGGGAGCAGCACGCTCATCGGCACAACCAGTGCAGGAAATTTCATACTCCTTCTAATTTGGCACAAGCGGTTGGTAAGATTTTGGGTATGGACTTGAGCTATCCGATCGGGAAGTTCGAATGGGGCGCCAAAATCGCCGCGGAGTCGCGGGCGGAATTGATCGCACAATTGGCGGCGGCCCCGGCGGGGTTCCGCCATGCGGTGCGGGGGCTGGACGACGGGCAACTGAATACGCCCTACCGGCCGGGGGGATGGACGGTGCGGCAGGTGGTGCATCATGTCGCGGACAGCCACATGAACAGCTACATCCGTTTCCGCCTGGCGCTGACCGAGGAGGAGCCGGCGATCAAGCCCTACGATCAAGCCAAGTGGGCGGAACTGGTGGATTCCCGGACCGCACCGGTGGAGACTTCGCTCGAACTTCTGGAATCTCTGCATGGCCGGTGGGTGCTGTTGCTGGCGGACTTTTCGGAGAGCGATTTTGAGCGGACTTTCCGGCATCCGGAGATCGGCGTGGTGCGCCTGGATACCACCCTGGCCCAGTATGCGTGGCACGGGCGGCACCATACGGCCCACATCAGGGGGCTGAGGGAAAGAATGGGTTGGTAAAAGAGGGTACAACCGAACCGGCGGCCCGCGCGTCAAAAAGGATGAGGGGCTTGGCGTATAATAGCTTCAGGCCCGCGAAGAGAGTTCCATACCTATGAATAGCCGTACCAAGTGGTTTGTCGTGATTGGTTCCACGTGCCTCACGATCATGCTCCTCATCGGGAGTATGTTCGGCAAGAGCGCGGATCAGAAAAACGATGTTTACAAGCACCTCAACGTGTTCAGCGACGTAGTGGCGCACATCAAGAACGACTACGTGGAAGAGCCGGATATGAAGGCCGTCACCTTGGGCGCGCTTAACGGGATGCTGGAAGCGGTGGACCCGTTCGCCAGCTACTTGAACGCCGATCAGTATCACGACTACCTGAAGAACAAGGACGTGAAGCGGCCGGATGTGGGACTGGTGCTCTCCAAGAAATTCGGATACCTGGGAGTGCTGGACAGCATTCCGGGAACGCCAGCGGCCAAGGCCGGGCTGGTAACGGGCGACATGATCGAGAGCATCAAAGGCATCACGACGCGCGACATGCCGCTGGCGTATGCGCGGATGATGCTCGAAGGCGATCTGGGCGAGGCGGTGGATCTGAGCGTGGTGCGCGTGCGGCGGCCCGAGCCGACCACCATCACGCTGAACCGCACCAACATCCTGCTGCCGCCTGTGGAAAGCAAGATGCTGGATGAGAAGACCGGCTACATCAACATCGATGCGCTTTCCGCGGCGTTGGTGAACGACACCAGGACGGCCATTCAGCAACTGCAGAAGAAGGGCGTGCAGCGGTTGGTGATCGATGTGCGCGATTGTGGCACGGGCTCTCCGGAAGACGGCATCGCGCTGGCCAACCTGTTTCTGGATAAGGGCCAGATCACGTACCTGACAGGCCAGAAGTACCCGCAGAAGGTTTTCAATGCAGATCCGGCGAAGGCCGTGACCACGCTGCCGGTTGCGGTGCTGACCAACGGTGGGACGGCGGGTGCGGCGGAGTTTCTCGCAGCCGCGGTACAGGACAACAAGCGCGGCCAGGTGGTGGGCGAACGGACTCACGGCGATGCCGGCCTACGGCAGGCGATCACGATGGACGATGGCGGCGCCATCATTCTCACAGTGGCCAAGTATTACACGCCGGGCGGCAAGGCGATCCAGGACGCGGGTGTGGTCCCGGCGACGCTCATGCGTGAGCCCGAGGCGCAGGTGGAGTACGACGACAACGGCTTGCCGATTCCTTCGCCGCAGGACGAGCAGAAGAAGAAGACGGAGAACGACCCGGTGGTGAAGAAAGCCCTGGAAGTTCTGGACAAGGGGTAACGTTGGGCAGACGATCGGGTTTTGCCGTCTGTTGCAGTGGGCCTGCGGCCCGCGGAATTTCATGAAAAACTGAGCGGGGGGTGCCGTGACACGATGGTCAAGGCGGGTGCGGTGAGGTCGTCTTGACAGTGGATGAGTCGAGGCCGTTCGTCTGTTTGATCCGGAGCACGCTCGCTTGAGCGAATAAATGGGCGTCGTTCGTCTGTGCCCGTGGGAGCGGCGATAGCCACGTGACCCTGCCTGGGATAACTATTTTGTGTGCTCTTCGCTCCGCCCAGGAGATGCCCGATGGCTTATCAAATCGCAGCAGCAGATGTTCACAAGAAGATGTTGGCGATCGTGGTGGCTGACGTAAGTGGGGAAGGCGAGTATCAGTTTGAGCGGCGCAAGTTCGGTGCTACCCCCGATCAAATGCGCCTTTTGGCTGAATGGTTGGTCGAGCAGGAGGTCGAGGAAGTGGTCATGGAATCGACCGCACAGTACTGGAAACCGGTGTGGGCAGCGCTGGAGCGGTACTGGAAGCCGGCCCGCCAGAGCCGGGAGGGGGCGACCAAGATGTCCGGAACGCTGCACCTGTGCCAGGCCAAATCGAACCGCGGGCGGCGCGGGCGAAAGAACGACTTCGCCGACGGCGAACGGATGATCAAACGTCTGGTGGCGCAGGAATTGGTTTTGAGCTTCGTGCCGGATCCGGAACAGCGATTGTGGCGAACAGTGACGCGGCTACTGTCCCGGTTTCTTTAGCCCGCGGGCGGCACCACTCTCGATTCCTCGAAACCGACCCGCGTTTCTTCGGTTCCTGTAGTAACTCGGCCTCAATTGAAGCCAGTGTTTTTGAATAAGCCTTTTGTTTTTAATAAATTTTCTCCAATTCCGGCCTCAATTGAGGCCGGAAAGGCAACCGAATTCGCCACGCCAGCTCCCCGATTCACCGAACCAGGGCGACAAGGCAGCGATCAACAGCGGGCAAGATCTTCGCCACGAGAGGGATGCCAAAGGGTATAGACGTCGCTCCATTTTGCGTAACACCTGAAGACGCAGTAGCTTCGGCCTCAGGCACTCCCCTCACCGAATCCATCGCGCCCCCCCATTGTGCGGGCGCGTGCCCTCTACCCCGCAAGATATACTGGTGTTTCAGGACTGAGACGTCTGGGAATCCATGGCTGAAATGAGCGTCATCTGGCTGCGCGTGGCGGCTGCCCTGTACTCACTGGGGCTGCTGCACGCCATTCTTACGCTCGTCCGGCGGCGCGAACACCTGTTTCGCGTGGCGCTCGCTGCGTTTGCGCTGGGGTCGGTTTTTCATTTCGTATCCATTATTGAAGAGGGGATCGTCAATAACCGGTGCCCCATCACGAATTTCTACGAGACGCTGTCCATGTGCGCGTTCCTCATCGTGGTGCTCTACCTGTTTGCCCATTGGCGCTACAAGCTGGAAAGCCTCAGCGTCTTTATCTTTCCCTTGATTTTTGTGATGGTGCTGGTGGCCACCATGGGCAACCCGGTGAGCGCCTGGTCAAGCCCGGTGGTCCGCAATACATGGCTCACGGTGCATATTGTGCTGGTGCTGCTGGGCTACGCGGCGCTGTTGCTGACGGCGGTGGCGTCCCTACTTTATCTGGTGCAAGAGCGCGAGCTGAAGACCAAGAAGCCGCGCGGCTTTTATTACCGGCTGCCGGCGCTGGGCACGCTGGACGATCTCATTTCGAAGTCCATGGGGATCGGATTCGTGCTGATCACGCTGGCCGTGGTGGCGGGCAGCACGTGGGGCTTCATCGAATTGAAGACGGCCTGGATCGGCCAGCCGAAGATCGCGATTTCCTTTTTTACGTGGGGTATTTACATGGCGATGGTGTTTCTGCGAACCATCGCGGGATGGCGCGGCCGGAAAGCTGCCATCATGACTATCACGGTGGTAGGCTTTGCCGCCGTCACCTGGGCGGCGCACGCGCGCCTGGGCCAAGTGTTTTTTAAACAATGAAGCTGCTGATCACCGGCGTGAGTCACAAAACCGCACCGGTCGAGGTGCGCGAACGCCTGGCCTTCCGCGAAGAGTCCCTGCCGGCGGCGCTGGCCGACCTGAAGGCGCGCGAAGGCGTGGCCGAAGCCGTGATCCTTTCGACGTGCAATCGCGTCGAGATCACCGTCACCACCGACGACAGCGCCGACCCCCAGGCGATCGTCGACTCCTTCCTGGCCGATCAAAAGGCCATCGAGACCGAAACGGTGGGGCCATGCCTCTACCGCCATGAGGGCAGCGAAGCCATCCATCACCTGTTCCGGGTTGCCTCCAGCCTGGATTCCATGGTGGTGGGAGAGCCGCAGATCCTGGGCCAGCTCAAAGCGGCTTATGCTTCGGCCAAGACGTGCGGCACGCTGTGTGGATGGCTGGAGGCGCTGATGACCCGCGCGTTCAGCGTGGCGAAACGCGTCCGTTCGGAAACGGGCATCGGGCAGATGGCGGTATCGGTGAGCTACGCGGCGGTCGAATTAGCGCGGAAGATTTTCGGATCTCTCGAAAACCGCACCATTATGATTGTGGGCGCGGGCAAGATGTCGGAACTGGCGGCGCGGCACCTGCGCCGCTCGGGCGCGTCGCACGTTTTCGTCACCAACCGCACGCACGAGCGGGCGGTCGAGATGGCGCAGCTCTTCCAGGGCACGCCGGTGGAGTATACGCGCTTCGTAAGCATGCTGCCGGAGGTGGACATCGTCATCACCAGCTCGGGCGCGCCGCACTACATCCTGCACAAAGACGAGATGCAGCGCGTGATCGCGGCCCGGCGCAACAAGCCGATGTTTCTGATCGATATCGCGGTGCCGCGCAACATCGAGCCCACGGTCAACGACGTCGATAACGTGTATCTGTACGACATCGACGACCTGCAGGAAGTGGTCAACAGCAACCTGCGCGAGCGCATGAAGGAGGCCGAGCACGCCGAGGCGCTGGTCAAGGAAGAAGTGGACCGGATGCTGGCGCGGCTGAAAGTGGCGGAGGTCACGCCCACCATCGTCGGCTTGCAGGAACAGCTCGAACAGATTCGCGCGGCGGAACTCGACAAGCTGCGGCGCCGCCACGGGCCGCTGCCGCCGGAGTTGGAACAAGCCATCGAGGCCATGACCCACGGCATGATGAACAAGGTGGCGCACGGCCCCATCTCCGAACTGCGTCAACACGCCGGGCAGCCCGAAGGAGCGCACGTGGTGGCGGCCATCCGAAAAGCGTTTCACCTCCCGGACAAATAAATGCTCGTTATTGCTTCGCGCGGCTCGCAGTTGGCATTGTGGCAGGCTCGATGGGTGGCCGGCGAACTCGCCGCGCGCGACCACGAATGCCGCATCGAAATCATCAAAACCACCGGGGATAAGATTACCGATGTGCCCCTGGCCAAAGTGGGAACCAAGGGGCTCTTCACCAAGGAAATCGAAGAAGCTCTGCTGGACGGGCGCGCCGACCTGGCGGTGCACAGCTTGAAGGATCTGCCGACGGAGTTGCCGGAAGGCCTGGTGCTGGCGGCGGTGCCGGAACGCGAGGACCCGCGCGACGCGGTGGTGGGCAAGTGCCTGAACGATCTCGCGGCCGGGGCCAAAGTGGGAACCAGTTCGCTGCGCCGCGCGGCTCAACTGCGCAAGCTGCGGCCCGACCTGATGGTGGAATCGGTGCGCGGCAACCTGGACACGCGGCTGCGCAAGCTGGATGAAGGACAGTACGATGCGATCCTTCTGGCGGCCGCCGGTTTGAAGCGGTTAGGATGGGGCGCGCGGATCGCGGAAATTCTGCCGGCGGAAATAATGTGCCCGGCGGTGGGGCAAGGCGCGCTGGCGATTGAGACGCGGGGGGCTGGTCGTGGTTTTGATGCGGCGCGACTGCTGGATCACGCGGACACACACGCGGCGGTGATGGCGGAACGCGGTCTGCTGGGAGCGCTGGGCGGCGGATGCCAGGTGCCGATTGGCGCGCACGCCACGGTGCAGGGCGATCGGCTGCGGTTGTTGGGACTGGTGGCTTCGCCGGACGGCACGGAGACCATTCGGGGCCAAACCGAAGGGCCGGTGAGCGAGGCTGAACGGTTGGGACGCGAACTCGGGGCCAGTTTGCTGGAGCGCGGCGGGCGAAGGATTCTGGAAAGCGTTTATAACGCCTGAATTGGACATGGGCATTTCTCCGATGCGCGGTAAGGTCTACCTGATTGGGGCTGGGCCTGGCGATCCCGAACTCATCACCTGCAGGGGGCGGCGCATTCTCGAACAGGCCGATTCGGTCCTCTACGATCATTTGGCGCCGGCCGCGTTGCTGGAGCTGGCCCCGGCCCACGCCGAACGGCTGTACGTCGGCAAGAAAAAATCGGTGCATGCATTCTCCCAGGATGAGATCGCGGGGATGCTTATTGAGCGGGCGCGGCGCGGGCTCAGGGTGGTGCGGCTGAAGGGCGGGGATCCGTTCCTGTTTGGGCGCGGCGGAGAAGAGGCCGAGGCGCTGGCGGATGCCGCGATTCCTTTCGAGATTGTTCCGGGCGTCACGACGGCGGCGGGCATTGCGGCCTACTCGGGCGTGCCGCTGACGCACCGCGGGCAGTCGTCGGCAGTGACGTTCGTGACCGGCCACGAGGTGGATGCGGCCGATTGGAGCAAAGCGGGGCAGTCCGAAACGCTGGTCATCTTCATGGGCCTCACGGCGTTTGCGGAGATTGCATGCGAGCTGGTGAAGCATGGCCGCTCGCCGGAGACTCCGGCCATGGCGGTCCGCTGGGCGACGCGGCCCGATCAGGAAACGCTCGCCGGCACGCTGGCCACTCTGCCCGCGCTGATCGCGGAAAGCGGCATGAAGCCGCCGGCCACCATCATCGTGGGGGAAGTGGTGCGGCTGCGCGAGAAGCTGAACTGGTACGAGCAATTGCCGCTGTTCGGCAAGCAGGTCGTGGTGACGCGCGCCAAAGGGCAGGCCGACACGCTCTCCGCCCGCCTGCGCGCGCTGGGAGCCGGTGTCGTCGAGCTTCCTACTATTGAAATTCGACCGGCCGCCGACTACACGCCGCTCGACCGCGCCATCGCGAACCTCCACTCCTACGACTGGTTGATCTTCACCAGCGCCAACGGCGTGCGTTTTTTCCTGGAGCGACTGGACGCTTCGACCAAGGATCTTCGCTCGCTGCGCGCACGCATCTGCGCCATCGGTCCGGCCACGCGCGCAGCCGTGGAAGCGCTGCACGTCAAGGTGGACCTGATGGGCAAGGAGTACGTCGCCGAAGGACTGCTGGAAGCCTTCGCCGCGCACGATCTGACGGGTAAGCGCGTGCTGCTGCCGCGCGCCGCTGTGGCCCGCGATCTGGTACCGGCGGAACTGGCGCGCCGCGGCGCGCTGGTTGACGTGGTGGAAGCCTACCGCACGGCGACTCCCGAACAAGCAGCTCAGCAGGCCGCCGAGATATTCGCCGGCGCGCGCAAACCCGATTGCATTACCTTCACCAGTTCCTCCACCGTGCAGAATTTCGTGGCGGCGGCCAGCGCGGGGGCGCTGGCAGGCGTGGCCGTTGCTTCGATCGGCCCCATCACGACGCGCACCGCGCGGGAGTTGGGCATCGAAATCACCGCGGAGGCGTCGGTTTTTTCGATCGACGGGCTTGTCGAAGCGATAGTCGGGCTGTACACTGAAGAGACTCCCCCGTCAAGAGAATGAGACCTCATATTATCGGCATTGCCGGTCCGTCCAGCTCAGGGAAAAGCGAACTGGCGCGCCACCTGGTGCAGAGCCTGCCCGGGACCGCCATCATTTCCCTGGACTCCTACTATCGCGGCATGGAAGAGATTCCGCTCGAAGCCCGCAAGAAAGTGAACTTCGATCATCCCGATGCGCTCGATGGGACGCTGTTGCACGAGCACCTGAAGGCCATGGCCGCCGGCAGGGCGATCGACGAACCGGTCTATTCGTTCGCCGATTACGCCCGCACGA
>PLZX01000220.1 GCA_003152325.1 Bryobacterales bacterium
CTGGAAATCGGATCACTTGGAACCATTTCCTTTTTGTCGCCCTCGGCGGCAACATCGACAAGGGCGGTCGATCTGAACGGGCCTGCACATTCTGACTTCCGGCTCCTGACTTCTCACTCCTTGAATTGTGCTAGTGTAATGATTTCATCGCAACACTGGAGGACACATGGAGGCCCTTGGCCTGATTGAAACGAAAGGTTTGGTAGGCGCCATCGAAGCTGCCGATGCCATGGTCAAGACCGCCAACGTGATCCTGACCGGCAAGGAATTTGTAGGCGCCGGCCTAGTCTGCATCACGGTCCGCGGCGATGTTGGCGCGGTCAAAGCCGCCACGGACGCGGGTGCGGCCGCGGCCCGGCGCGTCGGTGAGCTCATAAGCGTCCACGTCATTCCCCGCCCTCACGATGAGGTCGAAAAGATCCTGCCCACTGGCGGCCTGAAGAAGTAAAGTCCGATGCTCGCGGACAAAGACCTTGTCTCGATCCAGGAGGTCCGCACCAAGGTCGAGAAGGCATTCGCAGCTTGGCAGAAGTACCGCAGGTTCTCCCAGGAACAGGTGGATGCGATTGTCGAACGCATGGCTGCCGCCGCGCGAGCCAACGCCAAGCACCTCGCCGACATGGCAGTGGAAGAAACCGGCTACGGCAACGCCAAAGATAAGTACATCAAGAACCTGTTGACCTCCGACTGGCTCCCGCGCCGCATGCGCGGCATGAAAACCGTCGGCATCATCCGCGAGATTCCCGAAGAAAAGATCGTCGAGATCGGTACATCGGTGGGCGTCGTGGCGGCCATCCTGCCCACCACCAACCCCACCTCCACCGCCATCTACAAGACACTGATATCGCTCAAGGCCGGCAACGCCATCGTCATCAGCCCGCATCCGCGCGCACACAAATGCACCTGCGCCACCGCCGCCATCCTCTATAAAGCCGCCGTCGAAGCCGGGGCGCCCGAAGACCTCATTCAGTGCGTCGATAACGCCACCATCGAAGGCACCAACGCGCTCATGCGCCACGAGCGCACCAGCGTGATCCTCTCCACCGGCGGCTCAGGCATCGTCAAAGCGGCGTATTCCAGCGGCAAGCCGGCCTTCGGCGTGGGCCCCGGCAACGTTCCCGTGCTGGTGGATACTTCGGCCGACCTCGAAGACGCCATCCCCAAAATCGTCGCCGGCAAATCTTTCGATTACGGCACCGTCTGCTCGAGCGAACAGGCCATCGTCGCCGAAGCCTCCCTGCGCGACCGCATCCTCGCCCTGCTCAAAGCGCAGAAGGCCTACATCGCCACCGATGCGCAGCGCGACGCTCTCGGCAANNTTCGAAGTGCCGCCCGACACCTCCATCATCTGCGCCGAAGTGGCCGGCGTCGGCAAGCAACATCCACTGTCCGCCGAGAAGCTCTCGCCCGTGCTCTCGCTATACTTCGTACCCGATTTCAATACCGCCGCCGACACCTGCTACGCGCTGCTGAAATTCGGCGGCATGGGCCACACCGCCGTCATCTATTCGAAGAACGACGCCCGCACCCGCGAGTACGCGCTGCGCATGCCGGCCATGCGCGTGCTGGTCAACACACCCGCGCCGCAAGGCTCCACCGGCATCACCACCAACGTCTTTCCCTCCATGACGCTCGGTTGTGGCGCCGCCGCCGGCAATATCACTTCCGACAACATTGGCCCGCAGCACCTCATCAACATCAAGCGTCTGGCCTACGTGGTTCGTAAACCCGAAGAGGCCTTCGAGATGCCGCTCGATTACGACGCCGCGCCTGACAACAGAACGCTCCCCGCCCTATCTATCGATCGCGGCTCAGTGGTCGCGGCTGTCGAGCGCTATCTGGCTTCCCGCGGAGCTTCCGTTCTGGGAGCAGCCACAGTTCAAGGCGGACCCTCCTGCGCCTGCGAAACCGGCCACGCGGCGCCCGGGCAATCCGTCGTGCCGAATGCAGCCGCCAGCGTAGTCGACCGTTTCCTGGCCCGCCGCACCAACGCCACGCCCGGCTGACTGACCACGGAGTGCCCCGTCAGTCCGGCGCCGCTGCCCGCTCCGCCGCGGCAGCAGCCCGTCAAAGTCGTCTGTGAAGACGACGTGCGCGACGCCATCCGCGAGAAGCGTAAAATCTATATCGGGCCGAGGACGATTGTCACACCGTCCGCCCGCGACCTGGCCGGCACCTCTGATATTCTGGTGCTGGCGAAGGCCTGAGGCATCGACAACGTGGATTTGAATCTGAACACTCTCAAACGCGAAATCCTGGAGTATCTCGAATCGTCCGGCCTGACCGTGTTCTACAGCCATGCCGGTGGGCTGGAAGGCCCCGCCATCGTGCTTTGGGACGTGGAACACCAGCCCGATTACCGCAAGTTCGTCGAAACCGCGCGCACCGTCGGAGTCCAGTTGATCGTCTTCGCGTCCCGCGAATTCGAAACTTCGGATCTGGACGAACTCGCGACGCACCTCGACGACATGGGCCTCGGTCGCGACGAGCAGCGCGAATACGAATCCCGCCTGCGCGATCTCCGCATTTACCAGGGCGTCACCTGTTCGCTCGAGCTGGCCTTCGATCACAACTCCCGCTTCTACGTCTTCGAACTGCAGCCCGATTGGTATGAGGACTTCCTCAACCTCGAAGACGAGATCATGTCCCGCTTCGCTGATGACGACGGCGTGGACCCCGACGAACCGCTCAGCGCCTACTTCTCCAAGAATTAAGTGGCTCGCTGGCTGCTTCCGACTCCCGATCCGCAGGCCGCCGGCTCTCTCGCTGCCGCTCTGGGCATCTCGGCTGCCGCGGCCCGGGTGCTGGTGCGGCGCTCCCTCGCTTCACCCGATGATGCTCGCCGCTTTCTTCATCCCTCGCTCGACCAGCTTCACGACCCCCTGACTCTCCGCGACATGCCCGAGGCCGTCGCGCGTCTCGAAGGCGCCATCCACGGTCACGAAAAGATTCTCGTCTACGGCGACTACGATGTCGACGGCACCATGTCCGTCGTCCTTCTCATCACCGCCATCCGGCTTTGCGGCGGCGACGTCCGCTACCACGTTCCCCACCGGCTAAATGAAGGCTACGGCATGCGGGCGGAAGTCGTCCTAGCCGCCGCGGCACAGGGCGTCACCCTCATCATCAGCGTGGATACCGGCATCCGCGCCGCCGAAGTGGTGCGCCGCGCCGCCGAACTCTCCATCGATGTCATCGTCACCGACCATCATCTGCCCGACACCGATCTGCCTCCCGCCTTCGCCGTCGTAAACCCCAACCGCCCCGACTGCACCTATCCCGAAAAAAACCTCTGCGGCGCCGGGGTGGCCTTCAAACTCGCGCAAGCCCTGCTCACCGCGATGGGTTGGCCGGCAGACCGGGTGCGGCGCCTCACCGAGTCGTTCCTGAAGCTGGTGGCCATCGCCACCGTGGCCGATGTCGTCCCGCTCAGCGGCGAAAACCGCATCATGGTGAAGCACGGCCTCGATGGCCTGCGCGACGTCCGCAACGTCGGCCTCCGCGCGCTGCTCGATGTCGCCGGCTTCCCTGCAAACACCGCGCCCAACGCCCGCCAGGTGGCCTTTCAGATCGCGCCGCGCATAAATGCCGCCGGACGCATGGACACCGCTCAGTCCGTCATCGATCTGTTCCTCACGCCCGATCCGGAACGCGCCCGCGCGCTCGCCCAGCAACTCCACGACCAGAACGCCGACCGCCGCCAGGTGGAAGCCGCCATCCTCGAAGCCTGCGAGCGCTTACCGATGGACGCCTCCACCTCCGCGCTGGTCTATTATGCGGAAGACTGGCACCGCGGCGTCCTCGGCATTGTGGCCAGCCGCCTGATCGAGCGGTTTCACCGCCCCGTTTTCGTGCTCGGCCGCAATGCCGACGATGGCTTGGCGCAGGGCTCCGGCCGCAGCATCTCGGCCTTCCACCTGCTGGACGCGCTCGAATCCATGCGCGATCTCTTCGTGAAATTTGGCGGCCACGAGTTCGCCGCCGGCGTCACGCTCGAAGCCGCGCGGGTCGACGAGTTCCGCACCCGTTTCAACGCCTACGCCGCCGCGCGCCTGCGCCCCGAAGATTTCGAGCCGACGCTCGACATCGACGCCTCGCTCGACCTCGGCGAGATCACCGATCCCGTCACCGAGGAACTGTTCGCTCTGGCGCCCTTCGGCCACGGCAATCCGCCCCCGCTATTCGCCGCGCTGGATGTCGAAGTCGCCGCTCCGCCAGTCGTGATGAAGGAGAAGCACCTCCGCATCACGGTTCGCCGCGACGGCCGCATCCTGAAGCTGAAAGCCTGGAATTTCGCCCAGCGTGCCGCCGAATTCACCCTTGGCGCCCGCATCGACATTGCGTTCGCGATCGAAGAAGACGCCTACTCCGCCTCGCGTGGCTACGCCCCCTGGGCCGCCATTCTACGCGACGCGCGGCCGGCGACCCGCCACCTGTTACGATAAAGTGGTGTGGCAGCAGGTTCTCAGCCAGCCGGGCACGTTTCTCAAACACATCGTACCCGCGATCGTTAAACCCATCCACGCCCTGTGGAATGAAGTCGTTGGGTTTCTTTTCCTGTCCTTCGCCACGGTTTTTGGATTCCGCACGGTGACGTATGTCCGGCAACTCGGGCACGCCAATGACGCCAACGCCGGCGCATTGCTGCTGCGCGTGGTGATGGCTGGGTTCTGCACCTTGCTGCTGGGCTGGTTCGGCGTCTCTTCGTTCCTCCGCGCACGCAAAATCTCACGATCATGAATCAGCAATTGGGTAAACCGGGCGAGTTCCCGTTCACCCGCGGCGTCTACCGCGACATGTACCGCAGCCGACTCTGGACCATGCGGCAATACGCCGGATTCGGCAACGCCGAGGAGAGCAACCGCCGCTATCGCTACCTGCTCTCCCAGGGAACCACGGGCCTGTCGGTAGCCTTCGACCTGCCCACCCAGATGGGCTTCGATTCGGACCACCCCATGGCCTCCGGCGAAGTGGGCCGCGTAGGCGTAGCCATTTCCTCCCTGGCCGATATGGAAGTGCTGTTCCGCGAGATCCCGCTGCAGGGCGTCTCCACATCCATGACCATCAATTCCACGGCCGGGATTCTGTTGGCATATTACGCGCTGGTGGCCGAACGCCAGGGCGCCAGCCGGCGGAAGCTGACCGGAACCATTCAGAACGACATCCTTAAGGAATACATCGCGCGCGGCACCTACATATATCCACCGCGGCCGGCCATGCGGCTCATCACCGACATCTTCGCCTGGGCGGGGCGCGAAATGCCGGAGTGGAACACCATCTCGATCAGCGGTTACCACATCCGCGAAGCCGGATCTACCGCTACACAGGAGCTGGCCTTCACTTTTGCCAACGCCATCGCCTATATCGAAGCGGCCATCCAGGCGGGCCTGCCGGTGGATTCCTTCGCGCCGCGCCTCTCTTTCTTCTTCAACTCGCACAACGATTTTCTGGAAGAGATTGCCAAGTTCCGCGCCGCCCGCCGCATCTACGCCAACCTGATGCGCGGCCGCTTCGGCGCCGCCGACCCGCGCTCCACCATGCTCCGCTTTCACGTGCAGACCGCCGGCAGCACGCTCACCGCGCAGCAGCCCGACGTCAACATTGTCCGCACCGCCGTGCAGGCGCTGGCCGCGGTGCTGGGAGGCGCGCAATCGCTCCACACCAATTCTCGCGACGAGGCCTTGGCGCTGCCTACCGAGGAATCCGCGCGCATCGCCCTGCGCACCCAGCAGATTATCGCTTCTGAAAGCGGCGTCACCAATACGGCCGACCCGGTGGGCGGGAGTGAAGCCATTGAAGCGCTGACCGATTCCATCGAAAAGGGCGTCCTGGATTATCTCGGGCGCATCGATGCGATGGGCGGCACGCTGGCGGCCATCGAAGCCGGCTACATCCAGGGCGAAATTCAGAACGCCGCGTACGAGTACCAGCGCGAGATCGAATCCGGCAAGCGCATCGTGGTGGGAGTCAACCGTTTCCAGCAGGAGGAGCGGGCCGTTCCCACATTCCACCTGGACCCGGGGCTCGAGCGCTCGCAGGTAGAGTCATTGCGGCAGGTGCGCGCTTCGCGCAGTCCGTCCGCGGTCGCTGAGAAACTGGCCGCGCTCGACGAGGCTGCGCGCGGGACAGCCAACCTGATGCCGCCGATCCTGGAAGCCGCCGGCGTCTACGCCACTGTGGGCGAGATTTCAGACAGCCTTCGCCGCGTATTCGGCGAGCATCGGGAAAGCCGGTAAGTAGCTTTACGCCACGCCGCTGACCGGCGGCTGGTACGCTTCCGCGTAGATCACCTCGGCCACCCGCCGACGGGTGCGCGTGCGTTCGCGCAAGCCCAGGCGGTGCATAATGCGACCCACGTGGTCCGGATCGTACCGCACGGCGAACCGGGCGAAGATAGCCTCGGCGAAGCGCGCGGTGGTCCAGCGGTCGGTTTCAAAACCGGCAGTCCGAGGGCCGGAGCGATAGATCTCCGCCACACCGGTGAGTTGTTCCGCGTTGAGGCGGCTGGGACGGCCGGGAGCGCGCCGCTTGCGCAGCGATTCCAGCCCTTTCCCGCTCAACGAGCGGTGCCATCGGGACGCCGTGGTGCGGCTCACCCCGAATTTGCGGGCGACTTGGGACTGCGAGAGCCCCCTTTGCAGGTCCTGCGCAGCTAGCAAGCGCCTGCTCTCCATCTCATCGCGGGTCAGAATACCTTCTGCTAATGTGTCCATACGCGACGCGGTTTGTCGAGTGCCAGAGCGACTCTAGAATAGCAGAAAACATTCCCAGTGCAAATTGTTTTTTACAGAATTTTTGGGTTGGGCGGCCTGCTAAGATGGCAAATCATGATGCAGTACCGCAAAATTGCCCTCCCGGCGCTGTTTCTTTGCGCATCCGCTGCTCTGGCGCAGACCGGCAAAAACCTGGCTTTGCATCGGCCGGCCATTGGCAGCGCGTCCTGCAATGAGGATGAAAACGCCGCACAGGCATTCAACGGAAGCGTCTCCGGCGGCACCGGCGACAAATGGTGCTCCGCCGAAGATTCCAAGTGGTTACAAGCGGACCTGGGCTCGAACCTCAAAATCTCGAGCGTCGTCCTGCGCCACGCCGGCGCCGGCGGCGAAAGCAGCGACTGGAACACCCGCGCCTTCAAAATCCACGTCTCCACGGACGGCAAGGAATTCACCACGGTGGTCACGGTGACCGACAACACCGCCGATGTGAGCACGCACAAGTTCGAACCCGTCGTCGCGCGGTACGTTCAGTTGGAGGTCATCACCCCCACGCAGGATGGCGACCCCGCCGCGCGCATCTACGAGTTCGAAGTCTACGGCGACCCGCCGGCAGGCAAATAGCACATGCGCCCACCCCTGGTCCGCCTGGAACTGCGTAGCGTTTCGAAGACCTACGTCGACGCCAACCAGCCGGTGGAAGTCCTTCACGACATCTCTCTTACGGCCGAGCCCGGCAGCATCACGGCGCTGGTGGGGCGCAGCGGGTGCGGCAAGACGACGCTGCTCAATCTGGCAGGGGCCATGGACTTCCCGACCAGCGGCGAGGTGTTGATCGACGGGCGCTCCACCGGGTCGCTCAACGACCGCGAACTCACGGCCCTGCGCCGAACCCGCGTGGGCTTCGTGTTTCAGTTTTTTCAGTTGCTGCCGACACTTACGGTCCTGGAGAACGTGGAGTTGCCACTGCTGCTGGCGGGCGCGGCCGGGTCGGCCGAAACGTCGCGTGACCGGCTGCGGTGGGTGGAACTCGAAGACAAGGCGGCGAGCCTGCCGCACCAGCTTTCGGGTGGACAGATGCAGCGCGTGGCCATCGCGCGGGCGCTGGCGCATTCGCCCGACATCCTGATTGCCGACGAACCAACCGGCAACCTCGATACGGCCAGCGGCGACCAGGTGCTCGAGCTGCTGCGCGATGCCGCGCGGAATTTCGGCTCGACCGTCCTGATTGCCACGCACAGCGCCGAAGCCGCCTCGATCGCCGGGACGCGCGTCCAACTGCGCGACGGCCGCATCCAATCGATCGACCGCGCATGAAACTTCTGCGCTCGCTGATCCTCCGCCCTTTGCGCCGCGACCCGTTGCGGACGGCCCTCACCATCCTTTCGGTGGCGCTCGGCATCGCTGTCATCGTGGCCATCGACCTGGCGGGCGACGCGGCCACCGGCTCCTTCCGCGCCTCCATGGAAACGCTGGCGGGCAAGACGGATCTCGAAATCCTGGCCAACGGCGGCATCGACGAGCATTGGATTGGCGCGCTTGATGCACTGCCCGTCAATGCGACTTTCTCGCCCGTGCTGGAAGGCCAGGCGGTGATGGATGGCTCGGGCCCGGTTCCGCTTTACGGCGCAGATCTGGTGGCTACCGCGCACGGGCCGTCCGAGCCGGGCGGTTCCCAGGCCGTCATCGCGACGGTTGCCGGGCGGCGGCAGGAGCTGAAACCGGCGCGCCTGGTTCACTCCGACTCCGGCGATTTTCTGGTCGTCGACATCGCCAGCGCCCAACAGGCGCTCGGCCGGTTCGGCAAGCTCGACCGCATTGACGTCACACTGGGGCGGGGCGAAGATCTGGCCCGCGTGGAACAGGCCATCCGCGCCGCGCTGCCGCCGGCCTACCTGGTGGAACGGCCGGGCGTGCGCAGCGACGAAAACCAGCGCATGCTGCGGGCCTTCCGCTGGAATCTGCGGGTGCTGGGCTACATTTCGCTGGTGGTGGGCGCTTTCCTGATTTACAACACCATCTCCATCAGCGTAGTGCGGCGGCGCGGCGAGATCGGCGTGCTGCGCGCGCTGGGCGCCGGGCGCGCCGCCGTGCTGGGGTTGTTCCTGGCGGAAGCATTGCTGGTGGGGGTGGTGGGCGCGGCGTTGGGAATCGCACTCGGCCGCCTGCTGGCCGGGGTCACGGTGCGGACGATCTCCGAAACGGTGAACGCGCTCTACACCACCAGCCGCCCGGCGCCCGTGGAACTCACCTGGAGCGAAGCGTGGCTGGGCCTGGTGACGGGCGCGGTGGTGGCGCTGGCCTCGGCGTTCGCACCGGCGCGCGAAGCCATGATGGTGGCGCCGGTGGAGGCTATGGGACGCGGTGCGCACGAACATCGCGCGCGCCTGCGCTGGCGGCGCGGCCTGGTCTGGGCCGGGCTGTTTGCGGCTGCCGCGCTGACGGCTTCGCAGGCCCGGCCGATCAACGGTTATCCGGTGGGCGGCTATGTGGCAGCGTTGTTTTCGATTGGCGCGGCGGCTTTCGCGGCGCCGGCGCTGGTGCTGGCCGCGAACTACTTTACGCGCGCTGTGACGCGGCGGCGCGTGGCAACACTGCTGGCCGGCCGCAGTTTAACGGCGTCGCTGTCGCGGTCGTCGGTGGTTGTGGCGGCACTGGCCACCGCGATAGCCATGATGGCCAGCGTGGGGATCATGGTCGGCAGCTTTCGAGAGACTGTGGCCTTGTGGCTGGACGTGCAGCTTCGCGCCGATTTCTACGTGCGGACCGTGGCGCGCTCGGCGGCGGGCCAGTACCCGGCTTTGGCCAACGGGGTGGTGGCGGCGCTCGAATCGATTCCGGGAGTGGCTGCGGTCGATGCCTTTCATGGGACGGAACTCCACTTTCGAGGCGAGCGCTCCACACTCGGCGCGGGCGACCTGGAGATTGTGCGGCGCTACGGGCGGCTGCGCTTCCTTGCCGGAGAGGATCGCGACGCGATTCTGCGCTCGCTTCCCGGCCGCGACCGCGCCATTGTCAGCGAGCCATTCGCGCTGCGGCACGGGGTGCGCACCGGCGACCGCCTCACCATTCCGATTGGCGCGCACACGGTTGTGTTGACTGTGGCGGGCATCTATTACGATTATTCGAGCAGCCAGGGCTACGTGATTCTGGATAACACCACCCTGCTGCGGTATCTTCCCAACCAACCGGCCACCAACGCGGCCGTGTACCTGGCGCCGGGGGCGGATGCCGCGGCGGTGCTGCGAGCGCTGCGGCTGCGTACGGCGGCGTACGGAGTTTCCATCGCGCCCAACTCCGAGCTGCGCCGGGCGTCGATCGAGATCTTCGACCGCACCTTCGCCATCACCTGGGCGCTCGAGGCGGTGGCCATCCTGGTGGCGATGCTGGGCGCGGCCAATTCGCTGCTGGCGCTGGTGCTCGACCGGCGCCGCGAATTGGGCCTGCTGCGCTATCTGGGCGCGTCGGCGGCGCAGATCCGCGGCATGATTCTCACCGAAGCCGCGTTCCTGGGGATACTTGCTGCCGTGCTCGGATTGGCGTTAGGGTGTGCACTTTCGCTATTATTAGTATTCGTAGTCAATAAGCAGAGCTTTGGCTGGACCATCCAGTTTCATCCCCCTCTAGAGCTGCTTGCCGGCGCACTGGCCCTGGTTTGGTGCGTCACCGTATTAGCCGGACTGTACCCGGCGCGAGTCGCCTCGCGCCTGAACCCGATCGACGTGATTCATGAAGAGTAATAACACCACCATTCGCAATATCGCCATCATCGCCCACGTGGACCATGGCAAGACCACGCTGGTTGACGCCATGCTGAATCAGAGCGGCATTTTCGGTTCCCATGAAGAGCACGTGGACCGCGTGATGGATTCGAACGACCTGGAGCGCGAGCGCGGCATCACGATCCTCGCCAAGATCACCGGCGTGCGCTACCACGGCGTGAAGATCAACATCGTGGATACGCCCGGCCACAGCGATTTCGGCGGCGAAGTGGAACGCGCGCTCAAGATTGTGGACGGCGTGATGCTGCTGGTGGACGCCAGCGAAGGGCCCCTGCCGCAGACCCGCTA
>PLZX01000151.1 GCA_003152325.1 Bryobacterales bacterium
GAACTTCTCACTTGGCCGCGACAGGCTCCCTGGACGCCTCTCCGCAGTCACCGCGATCGGATACAATTGTGCGCTGGAGGAATTTAAGCGCTTACATGCGACACCTCATTTGCATCGCAGCCCTGGCCGCGCTCGCCTCCCTCCCAGCGTCCAGCGCCTCTCTCACCAGCGACGTCCGCGAACACAATGGCGCGCCCGCGCTCTACGTCAACGGCCGCCTCACCAGCCAGGTGCTCGCCGCGCCCTACCGGCCGGGCACCGCCGACTTCACCGATTTCCTCCAGGCCGGCCAGTCCATCTTCGATATCTACCTGCGCTTCCGCTGGACCGCTCCCGAAGAATACGACTTCTCCGGCATCGACCAGATCATGGACGCCTATCTCAAACTCGAACCCAAGGCGCTCTTCCTGCCGCGCATTCTCCTCTCACCCGGCAACTGGTGGTGCAAAGAGTTCCCCGACGACTTCACGATGCGCGACGACGGCACCGCCGCCGGCATGTTCGGCCAGCAACCGCCCTGCTACCCGTCGCTATCTTCCGCCAAATATCGCGAGCTCTCCCACAAGGCCGTGACGGCGTTCATCCACCACGTCGAGTCCAAGTACGGCGACAACATCGTGGGCTATCAGGTGGGCAATGGCTTCGGCGGCGAGTGGCTNNTGGGGCGACGCCAAGGTCACCTTCGAAACCGCCACGCCGCCCAACGAGGTGGAGCGCTACACATCCACCCACGGCATTTTTTTCGATCCCGGCGTCAGCAGCCGGGTCCCGGATTTCTTTTCCTGGTTCAACGACACCGTGGCCGACGCCCTCATCGAAAACGCCCAGTGGGTCAAGGAACTGACAGGCCGCCGGAAAATCGTCGGCGCGTTTTACGGCTACTTCTGGTGCAATTTTCCCAACCTCAGCGTCAACCACACCGGCCACCTAGGGCTCACCAAAGTGTTGCGCGCGCCCGACGTCGATTTCATCGCCAGTCCCTACACTTACGACAACAAGCAGATCGGCGGACCCAACAATTCGCAGACCCTGCCGGAAGCCGTGGCGCTCCACGGCAAGCTGTACTTCAATGAGGTCGATACCGAAACGCACCTCCACCAGCGCGAGTGGCGCTGGGGCAATTCGCTGAACAACCCCAAGAGCTTTGAGGAAACCGCCGGCCTGCTGACACGCGATTACGCCTACGCGCTCACCAACAGCTTCGGCATGTGGTGGACCGACCTGCACGGCGGCACCTATCACGACGACCGGATCATCGGCCTCCTCAAGCAACTGAAGCAACTGGATGAAAAGGCTCTGGAACTGGACCACCGGCCCTCCGCGGAAATCGCCGTCGTGCTCGACGAAGAGAGCTTCAAGTATTGCGGCGATGGCGAGCCGCTCTTCAATGCCGTGCTCACCGCGCAGAAGCAGTGGGAGCTCGGTTTCATTGGCGCGCCGTGGGACGCGCAACTGCTCAGCGATATGGGCAACCCCAAGCTGCGCGATTACAAGCTCTATATCTTCCTCAACACCTGGCGCGTCACCGCCGAACAGCGCGACGCCATCCACGCGCGCCTCAAGCGCAACGGCGCGACCGCTGTCTGGGTGTATGCTCCCGGCTACATCGGCGATAAGGTTTCCGTGGAAAACATGCGCGCGCTCACGGGCATCACGCTCGCGGAGAACAATTCCGCGGGCGAACTGCACGTGGACGTGACCTCTTACGACCACGCCTATACCAAGGGCCTCGCCAAAAGCTTCGCCTATGGCACCGACGTCAACGTGGAGAACATCAAGCGCTGGTACGATCACCAGATCTATCTCAAAGATCCACGCGACCCCGGCCTGCAGCGCGATCTGCCGGGCTTCCGCATCAACCCGCGGTTCTATGCCAACGACCCGCAGGCGCAGGTGCTGGGCAAACTGGCCGGCGTTGACAAGCCTGGCTTAGTCGTGAAGCAGCAGCAGGGATGGACTTCGGTGTACTCCGCCGCGCCGATTCTTCCTGCGGCGCTGTTGCGGAATATCGCGCGCACCGCCGGTGTCCAGATTTACAGCGATGCGGGCGATGTGGTCTACGCCGACCGAAACTACCTCGCCATCTACGCGCCTGGCGGCGGCACGCGCACCGTGCGGCTCCCCCGCAAATCGCGCGTCACCGACG
The DNA here is from genome assembly GCA_003152325.1 of Bryobacterales bacterium. Lineage (GTDB taxonomy): Bacteria > Acidobacteriota > Terriglobia > Bryobacterales > Bryobacteraceae > PALSA-129. Next base: position 2,147 of record PLZX01000151.1, read on the forward strand.
CGCTCACCGGCAAAGTGATCGCCGAGGCCGCCGGCGAATTTCCGCTCGCCATGGCGCCCAACAGCACCGTGATTCTCCGAGTGGAACAAGCCGCGGCCGAGGACCATGCCGTGCTCCCTTCCTTCCACGCCGGGAAAGACGTAGAGCCCTCGGCCGATCCCGGTTCGCCGTTTTGGAAGGATCTGCCCGGTGCGGTTATCGACCATAGCGTCCTGGGGCCGGAGATGCCGCAGTTCCGCGCCGAAGTCCGCTCGCGCTGGACCAGGGACTATGTCTATTTTCTATTTGCCGGCGTGTATCAAAAGCTGACCCTCAAGCCCGACCCCGACCTGAAAAACGAAACCTACCACTTGTGGGACAAAGACTGCTTCGAGGTTTATCTCGGCGCCGATTTCGAACACACCAACCGTTATCGCGAATTTCAAATGTCGCCGCAAGGCGAGTTCCTGGATCTCGACATCGATTCCACGCGTCCGCGTCCCGGCTTCAACGGCGAGAACCTCTGGAACTCCGGCATGCAGGTGAAGGCCCGCATCGACCCCGTGCGGAAAATCTGGTACGGCGAGATGAAGATTCCCCTCGCCTCCGTGGATGGGCGCCCCGCCACGGAAGGCAACGAGCTGCGCATCAACCTATACCGCCAGGATGGCGAGAATCCCAACCGCGATTTCCTGGCGTGGCAGCCCCCCGGCATTTGGAATCCGCACCACCCCGAGAAATTCGGCACGCTGCGGCTGGTTACTTCACCCGCCACTCGATGATGCCGAACTCGCGCCAGTCCGTGTCGCGCGTCAGGAAGTTGGCGCCGGGCGGGCCGATCTCACCGGTCTTGTAATGCACCGTTCGCGGCTCCACTTCGAGGCGCACGGCCGTGGCCGTCACGGGAGCGAAGGCCGCGGTGTTGAATCGATCCTTATCGATGGTGTAGGCGGCCGGTATGGGTTTCCAATCGCCGCCGTCTCGATATAAGACCCGCCAGGTAGCCGGCAGCTTGCAGAACCGCCGGTCGTCGGCGAAATAAACGGATGAGGAGGAGATCCTGGTGGGCGCTTTGAAATCGTACTCCACCCACGCCGGTTGGCCGGCGGGCGGGCGCATGCGGAAGTAGCGGTGCGATTCGTCGGCGGAGGTGATCGGGTCGGCGCCATCGTAGACCGCCGCGAGGTCGTCGTTCTGATCGTTGTAGCCGGTCCACTTCTTTTCGATGCCGCCGGAAGATTCCACCTTGGCGATGTTGGGTGGCGGCATCACCGGCAGCGTCACGGCCTTCTCCGGACGGCGCGCAAGCCAAACGGCCATTTCGCCCATGCCGCGATTGGCCCACGCGTAGTAGGGAATGGCGACCAGGTTCGGGCCCGCAATCACGGTGACGCCGTTCAACAGATCCGGGCGGAACTCGCTCCTCAGCGGCGCGTCGTCCGGAACCACGCGATTGAGCGCGTGACCGCCGTTGTCGGGCCACTCGGCGCAATAAACCAGCGGGCCGCGTTCCAGCGCCACCAGCCCGGCGTCGTCTTTCACGCGCGCATCGGCCAACACGCGGCGCACCGGCATGGGCATCGAAAGCTCGATGGAATCGCCGGGATTCCACTCACGGCTGATCCTGGCATACCCATTGGCCATCGAGGCATTAGCGGCCCGGCCGTTGATTCTGATGACTACGGGCGCGCGGTTGGTGTCGAGAAAGCGATACAGATCGCCCGCCATCACCTGGCTGCCGGTCCATCCGGGAATGCGCACGTAGATGGCGAAGCGGCGCGGCGCATCGGGATCGACGTGGATCTTCACGTCGCCGTCCCAGGGATAGCGCGTTTCCTGGCGCACGCGGACCCGGCTCGCACCCATGGCGATGCGCGCGGTCGACGCGACAAAGAGGTTGACGTACAGCTCATCTTCGTTGCGCGCGTAAACATAGCTGCCCAGTGACGCCATCAGACGAACGACATTCGGCGGGCAGCAGGGCGTATCGATCCAGTCGAAGCGCTCGTAGTTGCCGTAAGACATCAACGGGTTTTGATAGAAGAAGCGGTCGCCCTTGAGCGAAACGCCGTCGAGGAAACCGTTGTAGAGCACGCGTTCCATCAGGTCGGTGTAAAGCGCGTCGCGGTGCAGCAGGAACATGCGTTGGTTCCACACCACGTTGCCGTAGGAAGCGCAGGTTTCGTTCCAGGCGCTGAGATTCGGCAGCTCGTAAGGCTGGCCGTACTGCTCGTGGAAGCGCACCGACCCGATCGCCCCGGTGAGATAGGTCTTGCGCGAGGCGTCCTGCCAGATGCTGTCGATGGCGCGATTGTAATCGCCGCCGCCAGTGAGCGCGGCGATATCGGTGAAGGGAATGTAGAGATAGGTGGCGCGCACGCAGTGGCCCTCGGCAGCCATCTGTTGGACGGCTGGCTTATCGTCCTGCGCGTACGTGCGGTCGAGCGCGTACTCGCCGGTGCGCGGGTAATCGTCCTTGCCGCGCTCGTCGAGGAAGAACTGCGCGAGGCGCGCGTAACGGGCGTTGCCGGTCTCGCGGTACATGTCGAGCAGTCCGATCTTCATGCCCTCGTGGCTGGAGATGTAGGTCTTCTTGCCGGAGCCGTAGGCGGCGTCGAGCGAGTCGATGGCTTTGATGGCCTCGTCCAGCATCTTGCGCTCGCCGGTCGAGTGATACCAGGCGACGGCGGCTTCGTAAAAGTAACCGGAGATGCGGGTGGGATTCTGCAGGCGCGTTTCGGTAGCAGCCACTTCGCGATCCACCAGCTTCGAGACATACAGCCGCAGTTCGGGATCGGCCTGCTTGGCGAGCATGTAGGCGGCGGCCTGGATGAGCCGCGGGTTATCGTAACTGCGNNCGGCACCGGCTCGAGCGTGTGGATGGGTTTCGAAACCTGCGCCGCGCACAGCGCCACGATGAGAACCGCCAGGGCGATCCAGGGCTTCATGGGTTCACCCGCCATTCGATCACCCCGCCTTCGTACCAGGTGAGCTCCTGTTGCAGATAGTTGGCGTCGGGCGGACCGAGGTCGCCTTTCTTGTAAGTGCGGGGCTGCAATTGGATTTCGATGCGCAACGCGGAGGTGGTCACGGCATCGAAGGAGAACCGGTTGAACTTGTCGCGCTCCACGCCGGGAGATGCGGCGGAATGGACGGGCTTCCACTCATTCCCGTCCTTATATAGCAGGCGCCAGCTTTTCGGTAGCGCGCAGTATTGCCTGTCGTCTTTCCAATAGACTTCGACGGAAGAAACGCGCGCGGCCTTGGCGAGGTCGTATTGGATCCAGGCGCTATCACCACTTTGCGGACGCAGGCGCAGATACGGCGCGCTACCGTCTTCGGAGTTGATGGGTTCGAGCGAGTCCTGGATGGCCGAGATCTCGCCCGAGCCATCCTGCGAATTGGTGTACCAGCGCTGCTCCGGCGTGGGCGGCTTGTGGCCGGGATAGTTTTCAGCGAC
>PLZX01000155.1:0-64321 GCA_003152325.1 Bryobacterales bacterium
GGGAAGGCGACTTTTCCGTGCGCGGCCGGTCGCCGCGTCCGGACGATGCGCTGGGCGATGTCATGCGCGAGGTGAACACACTTGGCAGCACGTTGCGCGAGCAGCGCCTCGGCGCCATGGAGGCCACTACTCTTCTGCGCACCGTAATGAGCGAAATCGATGTCGCCATCTTCGCCTTCGACGAACACCATCGCCTCCGCCTGGTGAACCGCGCCGCCGAGCGGCTGATGGCTGCCTTGCCGGAAGCGCTGCTCGGACAGACCGCCGAGGCATTGAACCTGGACACCTGCCTGGATGGTCCGGAACAGACCACTTTGCAGGCCTCGTTCCCCGGAGGCGCGGGCCGCTTTGGAGTGCGGCGCACGCGCGTCCGCGAGCGGGGACTGCCGCTTGAACTGGTGGTGATCTCCGATCTCACCCAGGCCCTCAGCGAGCAGGAACTGCAAGCCTGGCAGCGCCTGGTTCGCGTGCTGGGTCACGAACTCAACAATTCGCTCACGCCCATCAAATCGATCGCCGGGAGCCTGGAAAGTATCATCTCTCGCGAAAGTCTGCCCGACGATTGGCGCGACGACATGCGCCGGGGCCTGCACGTCATCACGGCCCGTTCGGAAAGTCTCAGCCGCTTTATCGGGGCCTATGCCCGGCTGGCGAAGCTGCCGCGGCCGCAGTTGCAACCGCTGGTGGTGGCCGAAACCGTGCAACGCGCCGCCAGTCTTGAAACGCGGCTCACGGTCTTAATCGAGCCAGGCCCATACGTCACGGTGCCGGGCGATCCGGATCAGTTGGAGCAGGTGCTGATCAATGTCTTGCGGAATGCCGCCGATGCCTCTCTGACCACCGATGGCCGTGTGTCGGCCGGATGGCTCCGCGACGGCACCATGTTGGAGATTTGGGTAAAGGACGAAGGCCCGGGCCTCTCCAGCACCGCCAACCTGTTTGTCCCGTTCTTCACGACCAAGCCGGGTGGCTCGGGCATCGGCCTGGTTCTCAGCCGGCAGATTGCCGAGAGCCACGGCGGCGCGCTCACCCTGGAAAACCGGACGGACGGTCCAGGATGTATCGCCCGCCTGCGCCTTCCCGCGTGACCGCTTGCTTTCTAACGGTCCGGAGTGAAATTCAGTTTGATCTGCACGGGCGATTCCACCGGCTTGCCGTTCAGCAGCGCCGGTTTGTACTTCCACTCCATCACGGCATCAATCGCGGCCTTCTGAAGCATCGGGTTGCCCTTGGTGACCTTGGCGTTTCTGACTTTACCGTCGGTGCCAATGATGGCTTCGATTTCCACGATGCCGGCAGCGCCAATCTGACGCGCCACCTTGGGGTACTCAGGAGCCTTCTTGTAGGTCGGCTCAGCCGGTGTGATCTGGCCACCCGAACCGCCATTCGCGGGGGCGCGCGTCGCAGCCGTATTGTTCGCGGAAGTGTCCGCGGGCCTTGCCGGCGTGACCGGAGCGGACGGCGCGGAAGCCGACCCCGACATGATCGAGCCAAGATTGCCCGGGGCCGAGGCATTTGCCCGAACTTCCGCGGGAGCGTCCGCCATCTCCGCGGGCGCCGCCGGCCGTAGCCGCTGCGCCAGGGATTCCTTATCGAACTGTTTCGTCGGCGTCGCATTGTGGACCACTGCCTGCTCTTCCGGCGGTTTTGCCGACGCATCGGCGGGTGCGGCCGCCGTGCTGGCGCTGTCGGGGGTCGGGCCCTTGCCAAGCGGGTTCTGCTTAGTAGTGGGCTGTGGGCCCTGGGTGGCAGGTACGGACGAGGTGGTCAAGGGCGAAGGCCGCGGATCATGCACGCGGAGCGATTCGCTGGTGGTTCTGGATTGATTGGCATCGGCCACTTCCATCTGGAAGCTCACGTCTCCCGAAATCGGAGGATACACGATGCTGCCGGTGCGCACCTGATTGGGATCCATCTCGATATTCTCGTGACGATCTCCATCGGTGATCGAAAGAACCACCTTGGATGCATGCTGGATGACCGGGGAGTGGTTGTTCCAACTGAGCAGCAGTCCGCCGCCCGTCCGTTCGATGCGCAGACCGAGCGGCGAGGAGTCCTGCTGTGCGGCTGTCTGGCTGGTGCCGCGATGTAGCAGTGCGGGATAGACGAACAGGAATCCGCCCACCAGAACGAGCATGCCTAGCGCGGCGGCGACCACCAACCGAACCTTCTTGTTCTTATTGGTGGCAGGACGTGCGGTTGCCGAAGCGATGGCGGCGGCTTCCGGGACCTTCGCGGCCGGCGACGGCGGCGCAACTACCTTTTTCTCTTCTTCTTTCTTCTTGGCCGGCTCAACCGGCGCCACCTTGATTGCCGGCGGCGCAGGAGCGATCTTGGCCGCAGGGGCTGCCGGAGCCGGCGTCACCTTCGCGGGCGGAGTTTGGGGAGTGGGCGCCAACTTTCGGCGCCGGCTGAGTGCTCTTGGCGGCCGGCGGAGGCGGCGGAGCTGGGGTCACCTTGGGAGCTGGTGGAGGGGCCGGAGAGACCTTGGCTGCCGGTGGTGCCGGAGCCGGCGTGGCCGGGGCAATTCTGGCGACCGGAGGAGCCGGTACTGGTTGCGGCGCGGGCACCTTGGCTAGTGCCGGAGGCGGCGCGGGCGGATTCGGTTGAGCCGGCTTCACTTCCTGTTCCTGCGCCGGCATCTCACGCCGCGATGCAATCGGTACGATCTGTGCGCGGACCGGCGCTTTGTTGGCAGCCGGTGGTTCGACAACGGTTTGCGCCTGAGGCGGAGCGGAAGGCGCAACATCCATACCCAGTCTTCGCAATCCACTGCCCAGTTCCGAGGAGCGGAACGGGAATTCCATGAGGCTGGCATCTCCCGAGATCTGGCCGTTCTCACGAATGAAGATTCCAGCGGCGCTGGCCTTGGTGGCGAACGGGCGTACCAGCAATACAATATGATTGGGATCGTGGAAGCGCGGCTCGAAGAAGGCCACGTCTTCGGCGTCCAGTGATAGTCCCTTGCGTGTGTGACTGCGGAAGTATCCCGCCACGCGCAGGCCGGCGCCCGAGGCGTGCTGTTCGATGGCCTTCTCAAGCCGGCTCATGTCCGCGTCGGACAGTCGATAAAGAGGACCTCGGCTATAGTCGCACTGGATCAATTCAAAGTCTTCCACACTCACGGTTGCCGGATTTCCCGGCGCGATCCCGCCCAAAAGCAGGCCGCCAATCTCTGAACCGCGCGAGGTCAGCGACCGGAATGATTCCACGGTCTGTTGCTCCAGGCGGTCGATGAGCTCCAGGGGCAACCGGACGGCAATCGGTTTCTGTGGAACACTCCAAATGTAATATGCCCCGGCTGAAGAGGGCAGGTCGAGGCGTTCTGCACGAGCGGTAGACTCAGTCATGAGGTTCTCCGGTTCTTAATTCTACTAGGATTTCCCGTTTTTTAACGTACCTTTTTTGCTATATTCTCTCCAGTATCGTTAGGAAACAACAGGAGTTAACGTTAGATATCATTCGGCTACTCTCACCATTTATGATAGAATTTCCGAAGTATTGTGCCATAATAAGCCACAATGAACGCGCGAACTTGCCAATTATGCGGCAAACCGCTCAGCCGCTTTGCGGTCGGCTCCGGAGGTGATTTCTGTTCGCGCGAACACCGCAACCAATACCGTCTCCGTCTGGGAATGGACCGGCTGATGGAGGCGGACAAAGTCGCCAACCTGATGCGTCGGCGNNTCCATGGATGGATTCAAGCCTACGCCCGCGGGTCTGTTCGTGCCGGGCCTTCCCCAACGCAGCGATAAAGTTGCGAAGTTAGGTTATGTTAAGGTCGCCGGAACTGCGCAGCCGCGCTCGTTACCGCTTGCGGTGAGCGCCGGCCACAGCGTGGTCCCGCCGCCCGTTCGCAGCCACAAGCCTTCGGTGCAGATCCCGCAGTCTCGCAAAGCTCTCGCGCGCGACCGCATTGTGATGCCGGCCGCGGATCCGCGAGCGTTCGGAATTCTGCGGCATCCGCCGTTACGGGTACACATTGGGTCCGAAAAGCACAAGCGGTATTCCATCACACCGGTTGGCGCACACTCTCTCAAATCTTCGCAACGAACGCATACCCTGCGGAACCAACCTCTGAAGGGAAAGGAACTGCGCGTGTCGGCGTCCGCCGGTTTCCGCCTTCCGGAACCCGTTCAGCCAGCCATTGAATTGGCGAAACCCGGCCCTGTGGTGATGCCCTTTGCGAAGGAGACCCAGGTAGTCGCGCCGGCGGCGCGCAAGATTGAGGCCGGAACGCGCCATGCCGGCAGGCGAATCACGAAACGCGAAATGGTCTACCGGCCTCGCGCCATGGGAACCGGCACCGTGGCATTTCTGTGGCCGCGCGCCATTCCATCCGCCGCATGCGATTTGCGCAACGCCGACGGAGTGGTCCGCTGCTCCACATTGCGATGGAATGCCGTCGATCCGTTGCCGCCGGGGTACCGCCCGCACGCAGACGGTGTCGGTTTCCGCCGTTCCGCGGCAACGCTGATCGCTTCCCGGCCCGGCGCTGCCAGGATGGAATCCACACAGCGCCTCACGCTCGTGGCCTTCGAGCCGCAGGACAATATGTTTGAGTACGCGCCGCGGGCTCTGCACGGCTCGTTGATGGGCAGCGTGCCGTTCGGCGCTCCACAGACGCCCAGGCAGAAGGCGTCAGCCACCGCACCGGAGCCAGCCGCTCCCGCCCTTGAGGAGCATTTTGGTAACGGCTGGACCAACTGGCTGGGCGGCGTGCAGGATTGGAAGCTGGATATCGCCGGCGTCCGGACCGGTTCGCTGGCGCTCTTCGGGCCTTCCATCGAACTCGATGATTACGATCTCGAGTTTTTGGCGCGCATCGAACACCACAGCGTCAACTGGGTTTACCGCGCACACGATTTCAACGAATACTTCCAGGGCAGCATCGCCGTGGTACCGGACGGAGGATTTACCTTCAGCCGCACCACGGTAGCGGGCGGCGCTGCNNGACCGGGCGCGCCTGTACTGGGTAAGACTAACACCCGTAGGAATCCCCACGAAGGAGAATCGGAAACAACAATGAGTACCAGCGCCATCAGATCCCCCAAAGTTCAACCCCTCCGGCCAGCACATCTGGAAGGTGGCGACAAGCCTGGTTTGGCGGGCGCCAATCCAGGCCCGGCATCCGGCTTCCTGGCTCGTGCCGTGAGTCTGCATTTGGCCGGAAAGCGCGACGAAGCCCTCAAGCAGCTGCAGCGGGCCGTCGCCTCCAATGAGGCCTCGCCGGAAATCTACCGCGCCATGGGCCACATTCAGTTTGAATTGGGCGAATTCCAAGAAGCGGCCAAGAGCTACCGCACACTCACCCAGCTCAAGCCTCAATTCGCCAAAGGCTGGTTCAATTTCGCGGTCTGCCTGGAGCGCACCAGCGCGTGGGACGAGGCCTCGCAGGCCTTCCACAAGGCGTGTACTCTCGATTCCTCGCACCTGGACGCCTACCTCGGGCTCGGCGCCACGCAACTCCGCCTGGAAGATCCCAAGAGCGCTCTCTTCGCTTTCGAGCATTGCCTGGAACTGGCGCCCGATCACGAAGACGCCCTGTTCGGCAAGGCGGCTTCGTTGCAGTCCCTGGGTCACCCCGACGAAGCTTCGCCCCTCTACCAGCGCATCCTGGAGCAGAATTCCGAATCCGAAGAATCCCTCGCCAATCTGGTCCTGATCGGTATGTCGAAAGAGGATTTCGACATGGTGCGGGAATACTCGGAGCGGCTGCTCGAACTGCGGCCCGAATCCATCGTGGCTCTCGAAGGCCTCTCTGCCTGGGCCTGTGCGGCCGGTGAGCACGCCCTCACGGCAAAATTCTGCACCTTGCTGACTTCTTCGGTCCCGGGGCACTTTGAAGGCTGGTTCAATCTGGCCCTCGCGCACCAGAAATCCGGCCGATGGGAACAGGCCGCCGAAGCCTATGCAGAGGCTCTCAAGCTGCGCCCGCAATCCTGCGAAACGCACACCAATATCGGCATTGTCCGGGAGCAACTAGGCGATATCGATGGTGCCCGCCAGGCCTACGATCGCGCCATCCAGGCCAACCCGGACGGTCTTCCTCCCATCTGGAACCTTTCCCTGCTGCTGGAGCGCACCGGGAAGACGGAGGAAGCCGAGCGCTACTACAAACAGATCCTGGATCGCGCTCCGAAAGAAGAAGAAGCCCGCTTCCGCCTAGGCTATCTGCGGCTGCAGCGGGAAGATTTCCGCGGAGCCTCCGAAGCCTTTGAAGGCTGCTTGAAGCACCGCCCCAACTGGCCCGAAGCACACGCCAACCTGGCCCTCGCCTATAGCGGCTTGGGCGAGCGCGACCACGCCGAACGCCTTTACGATAAGATGCTCGAAGGCGATCCGAAGTCCATTGACGCCCTGCGCGGCTTGGCGGCCCTGGCGATTCAGTCCTCCGATTTCGATTCCGCTCTGGAATTCCACGTCCGCCTCATCGATTTGGGCGAGCGCTCCCCCGAAGTGCTCTATAACGCCGGCCTCATGTACGAGAAAGCCGGACAGCTTGAAAAGGCCGTGCGGCTCTACCGCGACGCGCTGGCGCAACAACCCGGCATGCCTGAAGCCCTGCTCAACATGGGACGCATTCTGGAAACCACCGGCAAGGGCGAAGAAGCTCGAGCCTGCTGGGCCAAAGCGCTCGAAGCCGAACCGGCCCTGGCGCAGGGTTACTTCGGACCCGCCATCGACTAGGCATGGGTTCCCCTTCCCTGCCAGCGGCGGTGGTGATCGAATTCCTCACTTGGCTGGTCTGGTTTGCCGCGTTCGTAGCGCTGGAGAAGAGCCTCTGCCGGCGCTACCCCGGAATCCGGACGCTCTGCCGGATGCTGTTCCTTGGCACCGTGGCGATTGCCATCGTACCCGGTGTCTGGACGCTGGCTGCAACCCGCTTCCATGGTCCCTTCCTGCTGGCTGCCGTCACTCACGCTTTCAGTCTCGGCGTGCTGGCTCAAACTTCGGTGCGCTCCTTGTTGTTGGTCCGCTGGCTGGGCGGGTCCGCCCCGCGGTTCGCGCTGGCAATGGCTACTTCGACACCCCAACTCGCCACTTCCGGCGAGCGAGATGTCCTGACGTCACTGCTGGCCATCACGCAGGTTCTGCGGGTGGCGCGCAAAGAGCCAGTCGACCGGACCTGACGGGCCCGTTCCTCCGCGCGTCCGCGTCTCAGCGGTGAAGACCTTCCGTCATGCGATAACATACGTGTCATGCTTCGTCCTCCGCTGTTGCTGTGTGCCTTCGCCGCCCTCCTGGGCGCTCAGGAACCCATCGCGCCCCATTCCGCCATTGAGCCCCCCGCCGCCAAGGAAGCGGCCGCGCTCACCGCCAGCACCAAGGCTTCGCCTCCCGATCTGCTGACTACCGGCGAAAAGACCGGCTGGACCCTGACCGCCCCATACGCCGAAGCCGTCGAGATTTCGCACCGGCTGGAACGGGCTTCCCCATTCGTCAAAGTGCTCAACATTGGCGTCACTCCCGAAGGCCGCACCATGATCGCGCTGGTGGTTTCCAAGGATCGCGCCTTCACGCCCGAAGCCGCGGCGAAAACCAATAAGGCCGTCATCATGATCCAGAGCGGCATTCACGCCGGTGAAATCGAGGGCAAGGACACCGTCCTCATGCTGGTTCGCGATATGGCCGTCACTAAGAAACTGGCCTCCTGGCTGGATAAGGCCATCTTCGTGATCATCCCCGTTTTCAACGTCGACGGTCACGAATATTTCAGCCCTTACCATCGCCCGCAGCAGAATGGTCCCCGCGATACCGGCCTGCGCAACACGGCCCAACGTCTCAACCTGAACCGCGATTACGTCAAGGCAGACACGCCTGAGATGCGCGCCTGGCTGCACATCTTCAACACCTGGAATCCCGATTTTCTGATTGATAATCACGTCACCGACGGCTCCGACATGCAATACGACGTCGACTGGGACATGGCCCGGAACCAGGACCTCGCCGAACCGGCCAGCGCCTGGGTGCGCGACAAATTCGTTCCTGAACTTGACAAGCGCATGGCGGCCGACGGCCATCTGGTGGCTCCCTACGGGGGCCTGCGCAACGTGAACGGCAAGCGCGAGTTTTTCATGGAGGTCTTCAGCCCGCGCTATTCGCATATCTACGCCGCGGTTCAGGATCGCCCTTCGCTGCTGGTGGAGACGCACAGCCTGAAGGCCGCACGCACCCGCGCCTGGGCCAATTACGACATCATGCGGCACTCCATCGACATTATCGTGGCCGATCCGGAAGCGCTGCGCACGGCCGTGCGCCAGGCCGATAAAGAAATGGCCGCGCGCGCCGGCGACCGTTCCGCCGCGCCGGTCTATCTGGCTGGCCGCGTCAGCAACGACAAGAGCCATCCGATGCTTTACCGCGCGCTCAAGCAGGGCCAGGTGCAGAGCGAGGTCACCGGCGCCATGACCAATCGCTATCTGGCCGAGCCCGACGATATCCAGACCGTGATTCACGACCAGATCGACACCACTCTCGAAGCGCAGATGCCCCTCGGCTACCTGATCCCTTCGGCCTGGAAGGAAATTGCCGATCGATTGGCGCTGCACGGTGTCGAAATGGAACGCACGGGCAAGCCCCTCACCCAGGAATTCGAGACTTATCGTTTTTCCAACATTGTGTGGGCTACTTCTCCCAACGAAGGCCACATCGGTCTGAACAGCTTCGACGCTCGCCTGGTGAAGGAGAAGATTACGATTCCTGCCGGCTCGTATTGGGTTCCCATGAAGCAGCGCCGCGCCCGCCTGATTCTTTCCACGCTCGAACCGCAGGCGCCCGATTCCTTCGCGCGATGGGGCCTGATGGATTCGGTCTTTGAAGGCGGCGGTGGTCGCGGAGGTGGCGGCGGCCGCGGCGGCGCAGGCGCCGGTGGTGGTGGGCGCGGCGGCGCCGCACCTCCGCCCGTAGGCGAGTACCTCTCCGAACCCATCGCGCGCAAGACCATGGCGGACAATCCCGATCTCGCCAGGGAATTCGAAGCCAAGGTGGCTGCCGATCCGGCCTTTGCGGCCGACCGCAACGCCCGCCTCGCCTGGTGGTATCAGCACTCCAAGTACGAGCCCGAAGACAACGGCCGCTACCCCATCGTCCGTGTCTGGGAGAAAAACTGGTAGCGGTCCACATTCGCCGCCCCCGCGTAAACCCATTTCCCCCGTTTCCGTCTACACTTCACAGATGGAGCCGGTTTTGACAACCCGGTGGGCCCCGAACGCAGTGGAGCAAACGCGAGAGATCGAGGACTTCGACGCCGTTGTACGGCTCTATTGGCCCAGAATCTTCCGCTACGACCTGGCTTCCCTGCGCGGCCGGGATGCCGCCGAATCCCTGGCGCAGGATTGCTTCCTGAAGGCCTACCGGGCGCGCCAGGGATTTCGTGGCGAAGCCAGTCTCAGCACCTGGCTCATGCAGATTGCGGTGAATCTGGTACGGGATTCCATTCGCAATCGCCGGCTCCGTTTTTGGAATCGCACGCGCGCTGCGGCGCCGGAGTTCGACTTGGTCAGCCAGTCGCTGGCCGATCGCGGGGCATCGCCCGAAGGCGCCGCTCTCGCTAAAGAACGCGTCGCTGCCGTCTGGAGCGTCGTGGAAACTCTGTCGCAGCGACAGCGCACGGTCTTCCTGCTGCGTTTTGTGGAAGACCTGGATTTGCTGGAAATCGCCGCGGTCACCGGACTGCGGGAAGGGACCGTGAAAGTGCATCTGTTTCGCGCGCTGGAAGCGGTGCGGAAACGGATGGGAGAAACCCAATGAACGAACACCTCTCGCCGGAAGATATTTCCCGCTGGTTCGCCGGTGAGCGCAACTCGGAACTGGAGCGCCACGCCGGTGAGTGCGAGGAATGCAGCGCGCGGTTGGACCGCATGGAAAGCGCGCTCGCGGAGTTCCGCGGCTCCGCTCACGATTGGAGTGCCGCCCAGTCCGCATCAGCCCCACAGATGGAGTGGCGGCCCCCTGCCCGCCATAGCGCCAACCGCTATATCCTGGCGCTTGCCTCTTTGTTGGTCCTGGTATCGGCCTCGGCCTACTGGCATTCCCGCCAACAGACACGCGCCGCCGAGATGGCCCGTGCCGATGCGCTCTTCCAACAAGTAGATACCGAGATCTCCCGCGCGGTCCCGCAAACCATGGAGCCGCTTATCAATCTTGTAACCTGGGGCTCCGGCCCCACAGACGAAAGCCAAAACAAGGAAATGCGATGACCCAAAAAACAATCAGACTTGTGCTGCCTATACTCTTCGCCGGCGCCGTGGCCTGGGCGCAGACTCCACCCGCTCAGGATCAGGGCCAGAACCCTCCGCCCCCGCCTCAGCAGGGCTACGGTCAACACGGCCGCGGCTTCAGCGCGCCGCCGCCGCCTCAGAGCAGCCGTCCGCCAATGGAGCGCCTCCAGCCTCAGGGGCGCTGGTGGAATAACCCGGAGATGGTCCAGAAACTCAGCCTCACCTCCGACCAGCAGAAAAAGATGGATGACATCCTCCAGCAGAATCGCCTGCGCCTGGTCGACCTCAACGCCACTGCGCAAAAGGAAGAGATCACCATGGAGCCGATGATGGCTGCCGACACGCCCGACGAGTCCAAAATCCTGGCTCAGATCGACAAGATTGCGCAGGCCCGCGCCGAACTCGAAAAGGCCAATGCCCGTTTCCTGCTGGGCATTCGACGCGTCCTCACGCAGGACCAATGGAAGAAGCTTCAGGCCGAAATGCCACGCCCGGAAGGCGGCCGTGGCCCCGGCCAAGGCGGTCCGGGCAGCCCGCCCAATCCGCCCGCTCCCGGCCGTAAGGGCCGCTAAGCCCGAATTCCTCCTCCTTTGCTATACTGTCCCCACGAGGGGAAGGAATTCCACTAAATGAAACGACTCTTTGCAGTTCTGCTCGGATCCACACTATTAGCCGCGCCGGCCGCTTTTGGCGCCGATCCGATCAGCGTGGCCAAGGTCTACGACGGCCAGTTGTCCGGCATCGAACATGAGTTCGTACCGCTGGCCGAAGCTATGCCCGCCGACAAGTTTGACTTCGCCCCTACGGCCGGCGAATTCAAGGGCGTCCGCACCTTCGCCCAACAGTGCAAACACGTGGCCGCGGTTCTCTATACGGTTTCGGCAGGCGCCCTGGAAGAAAAGGCGCCCGTGGATCTCGGCGCCGGCGAGAATGGTCCCGATTCCATCAAGACCAAAGACCAGGTAGTGAAGTTCCTGAAGGATGCCTTCACTTACGCGCACAAAGCCACTTTATCCATCACCTCTAAGAACGAACTGGACATGTTGAAGAGTCCTTTCGGCGATGGCCAGATGGCTCGCGCCGCTTTTGCCGGCATTCTCACGTGGCACAGCTTCGACCACTACGGTCAAGCGGTGGTCTACGCGCGGATGAACGGCATCATCCCGCCGGCCAGCCGGTAATCCACCTACTGCGCCAACTGCCCGACTTTTTTCAACTCCAGCACCAGGTCGCCTTCCGCATCCACCGAGAAGGCCGGATCGAACTTCCTGCCCCACACAATTTCCTCGTGCCGGTAGGAATGTCGCGAGAGCACCGTCTGGTTGAAGGTGTCGTCGTATCCCTTGATCAGGATCAGCACTTCCACTTGCATGCGCTCCAGGTCTTCCGGCGTCTTGCCCCACAACGGGCTCTCGCGGTCGATCGGGTGCACTACCGTCCACGTGAGCGGGAGGAACAGCACCTTCTCGCGTTCCAGCGTGAGCAGTTTGTACGTGCGCTGCAGTTGGTCGCTCGCCATGTCCACCATCATCAGCATGACCTTGGTCTCGAGTTCCATCAGCGAATTGGCGCGCCGGTTCACCACACGGAATTGCAGGCTCGTGCCGTCCTGATAGGGCGCAACCACCATGTTCTCGCTATAGCCGATCTTGGCCGATGGCCGCGACACGCGCCCGAACAGGAGCCCCGTGGCTACGGCGAAACTCAACACGCCGATCAGCGCCTCGAACGCCGCCACCACGTTCCCCGCCAGGCCACGCGGCGCGATGTTGCCGTAACCCACGGTGCTCAGCGTGTGGGCGCTGAAGAAGAAGTCGTTGAGAAAGCGGCCCCCCGCCGTCGACGCATCGGCGCCCGTGAGCTGATCCGGCGGAAGCGCGAAATAAACAACGGCGAACAGGCAGTTGGCCACCAGGTATCCCATAAACAGCGCACAGAGAAAACGCGGCCAGCTCAGGTTGATGAGGTGCAGGTAAGGGTGAAAATCGCGCCACGTGGTGCCGCGGCGGTGTACGTTGAACTGGCCGTCCTTATTGATGATCCGCCGCAGCGGCGCAATCACCTGTGTGGTCAGCCCCGGGTCGTAACTGGCATTCTGCATATGTATCCGATCTTACGAGATGCCCCGAGGATTCGCGGTACCATGAGCGAAGTGTCCGGTACCCCCCACGACCGCCTCGCCACCCTCAGCGCCGGCCTGCTACATCTCCACAAGTCGCTGCTCGATGTCGAACGCGCCGCTTACGAACGCGACGTTGCCCGGATCACCTCCACCGGCCAGTATTTAGAGCTTGTGCTCGGCGACCCGTGGTTCGCCTGGCTCCGTGAGATCTCTCAATTCATCGTGCTGGTCGACGAAGCCCGCGACGCCGATGATCCCCCGGTCACCCCGGTGGATGCCGCTCGTCTCATCGAGCAGGCACGGGCGATTCTCTCGCCCTCCGAAGACGCCGGCGGCTTCCGCCGTCGTTATTACGAGGCTTTGCAGCGCGATCCGGCCGCCGTCCTGGCACACGGCACGATGATGAAGGTGCTGGCTCAGCTCGAAGCCTGAGTGCGCGGCCGCGCCGCCAGACCCAACAGCCAGAACAACGCCAGCGCTAGCGCCGCTCCCGGCGCCAGGTAAACCGGCCATGGGCCCAGCGCGTCGAGTGGCGAAGCGTTGGCCGGCTTGCGGCACAGGTACATGAAATTGGTGCCGCACACCGCGTTCACCGCCCCGACGGCCGCCGCATATCCCAGCAGCATTCCATAAGCCCGACCCATCGCGCCCGCCCGCAATGGAGCATCACCACCGAACACCAGCACAGCCGCTCCCGCCACAATCCCGCCGTGCACCACAAAAAAGTAGAGGGCCGGATACGACGGCCACGGCGACCACAGATCCGGCGTCACCAGCGCCATCCCCGCCCCGGCGATTCCCGCGAAATACGCGAACTCCACGAAGGGCGAATACAACGTCAGGCAACCCAGCACCGTCACCCACAACGTTACATCGCACAATTGCAGCGGCAGATTCCGCAGATGAACGCCTTCATGCCCATACCGGAATCCCCACCAGGCCAACTCGTTCAGCGCCAGACCCCAACCCAGCGCCATCCGAACCGGGCGCCTGGCCGTCGGCCGCCGGCGGCATAAGGTCACGAGCGCCCACGCCGCTAGCGCGATTCCCGCCAGCAGCGCCAGATGCAGAGGCCCGAATAAACTCACAGGTTCGATTCTATCGCGCGATAATGCTCCTGAATGCCACTTGAACTGGCTGCGGCGGCAAGCCTGGCCCTCTGGCTCTACCTGCTCTTCTTCCGCGGCGCATTCTGGCGGGAGTTTCGGAAGCCCTATGCCCCACCGGAAGGCTCGCTCCGCCACACGCCGCGCGGCCTCCCGCGCATTGTCGCGGTCATCCCGGCGCGGAATGAGGCTGCCACTATCGCGCGCGCCGTTCGCTCCCTCGCCCCGGAGCATTATCCCGGACTTTTCCACATCATCGTCGTCGACGATGACAGCACCGACGGCACCGCCGCCACAGCGCGCGCCGCCGCCACTCCCGATGTGCTCACCGTGGTTCACGCCGCCCCTCTCCCCGCCGGGTGGACCGGTAAGCTCTGGGCGCTCTCGGAAGGCATCCGGCACTCTGTCGGGCTTCATCCCGATTACCTGCTCCTCACCGATGCCGATATCGTCCACCCGCCGGGGGCTCTCGAAGACCTCGCGGCACGCGCCGCGGCCGGCCCTTACGACCTGGTCTCTTTCATGGCCACGCTGGAGTGTCGCTCGCCCGCCGAGCGCGCCCTGGTCCCAGCATTCGTATTCTTCTTCTTCCTCCTCTATCCACCCGCGTGGATTCGCGACCCGCGCCGCTCCACGGCCGGGGCCGCCGGCGGTTGCATTCTGGTGCGCCAGGCAGCGCTCGGCAAGATCGGCGGCATCGCCGCCATCCGCGGCTCTCTGATCGACGATTGCGCCCTGGCGCGAGCCATCAAGCGCAGCGGCGGCCGCATCTGGCTCAGCCTCAACCCCTCCACCATCAGCATCCGCACCTACCGTACGTTCGGGGAAATCGGCCGCATGATCTCGCGTACCGCCTTCACCCAACTCCACCATTCCACACTGCTCCTGTTCGCCACCATTCTCGGCCTCGTAGTCACTTATCTTCTCCCGCCCGTGGTCGCCGTGTTCGCCCCGCAGCCTGCCGCCGGAATGGCCGCTACCGCGTGGCTGCTGATGTCCGTCTCTCACTTTCCCGCCCTGCGCTTCTACAACCGTGGTTGGTTCGCCGCGCCGTTACTGCCGCTGGTAGCTCTCTTCTATCTCGGTGCGACCGTCCATTCCGCCATTTCTTACTGGCTGGGCTCCGGCGGAAGATGGAAGGGCCGCATCCAGGACAAGCCTGCCTGAACCGCCGATGCAAACTTTACCCCTCCCGGTTACGTCTAACCCCCGAGCGTCGTCTCATGTGTAACTGGAGATCGAATATGCGCCGTCTGGCCGTGCTCCTGGTAATTCCATTTGCGCTGATCGCGCAGATTAGCAAGCAAGCTGCCCGCAACCCCAATGGCGGCAATCCGGCTGTCGCGCCCCCGCCGACGCCCCCCGGGGACCTCTGTACCGTGGAAGGCCAGGTTTTTGACGCCTTCAACGGCCAACCTCTGCGCAAAGCCAGCGTTTCCCTGAACATTATCCGGATGTCGCCCGGCATAGCTCCCGGCCCGACCTCCTACAGCGCGACCAGCGATGCCGCCGGCAAATTCTCAGTCTCCGGCATCGAGCCCGGCCAGTACCGGGTCAACGCCTCGCACACGGGCTACCTCAGCATGCAATTCGGCGCCCGGCGGCCAGACGGCCCCGGCACCCCGCTTGAGCTCGCCCGCAGCCAGAAAATGACCGGCGTCAACTTCCGCCTTACCCCTCACGGCGTCATCGCCGGACACATGCTGGACGAAGACGGCGATCCCCTCCAAGGCGTTCAAATCCAGCTTCTGCGCGTGACCTACGCGCGCGGCCGCAAGCAACTTCAGCAATACAATGGCAGCAATAGCAACGATCTGGGCGAGTATCGAATCTCCGGGATTCAACCTGGCAAGTATTACCTCTGTGCCATCTACCGCGGCCGGCTCAACATCATGATGATGGATGGAAACTCCATGGTCACCAACGGTCCGGCGCTCGAGCAGGAAGACTACGTTCCCACTTTCTATCCCGGGGTCACCGACATCGCCGCCGCCCTGCCTATGGACATGAAGCCGGGCCAGCAGCTCCAGGGTATCAATCTCAAGCTCACCAAGGTCCACACGGTAAGCATCAAGGGCACTGTGATCAACACGACGGCGCCTCCGGCCGCGCCGGAACAGCTTCCCGGCCGTGGCAATGTGCGTGTTAATGTATCCGTTCAATTAGAACCGCGTAATTCTCTCAATCCAAATGGTATGGCACAATCGACTGGTGTCCGTCCAGATGGCAACTTCGAATTTCCAAGCATCGCGCCGGGCTCCTACAAGCTAATCGCAGCGACTAACACCGGCAATCTACGTCACGCCACCATGCTCCCCATCGATGTCGGCAACGCCAATGTCGAAGGCGTCAATCTGATCATCAATCCCGGTGTCACCGTTGCCGGCCACATCCGCGTGGATGGCGAAACCACCGATCCGATCCCCAGTTTTCAGGTCCGCCTGAGTGCCATGGCGCCCGGCTTCAATGTCAACCCTCCGCAGCCCGTCAAGGTCGACGCCTCCAACAATTTCCGCTTCGATGACGTCAACCCCGATAACTTCGACGTCTCAGTCACGCCGTTGCCCGGCACCTTCTACCTCAAGTCCATTCGCTCCGGCAACGCCGATGTTCTGGCCAACGGCCTGGACCTGAGCGGCGGCGGCGGCGCCAACGTGGAGATCGTCATCGGTGTGAACGCCCCGCAGATCTCGGGCGTTGTTCAGAACCCCACCACCCAACAGCCCGCCGCGGCTGTCACCGTCGTGCTGATCCCCCAGGAAAAAGAACGCCGCCAGGTGAGCCTGTATTACCGCTCGGCCAGCACCGACCAGAACGGCAATTTCACGTTGAGCCGCGTGAACCCCGGTGAGTACAAAGTCTACGCCTGGGAAGAGGTCGAGAGCGGCGCCTGGTTCGATCCCGATTTCCTGAAGCCGGTGGAGAGCAAGGGCGCATCGGTATCCGTGCGCGAAGGCACCCCGGTCGCCGTACAAGTCACCATGATTCCCGCCGGCTCGGGAAACTGAGTTAGACTCAGTTTTTCCTCAGTCGCATGCTGGAAACTTTCCGACAACTCTTCGGCTCTGCCGAAGGCGCCAGAATCTACCGGGCGCCTGGCCGCGTCAATTTGATCGGTGAGCACACCGATTACACCTTGGGCTTTGTCCTGCCGGTGGCCCTCGATCTGGCCACTCACATCGCCGCCGTTCCGTCTCCCGACGGTATGCTGCGCATCTACTCCCAACAGCGCCGCGAACTGCGCGAATTCACCGCTGCCGGAATCCCGCAGCGCCAACCAGCCCACGATTGGACCGATTACCCCATCGGCGTCGCAGTCGAACTGGCCCGCGCCGGCTTTCCCCTCGCGCCCGCCAACCTGCTCATCTGCAGCAGCGTCCCGGAGGGTTCCGGGCTCAGCTCTTCCGCAGCGCTCGAAGTGGCCTCCGCACTCGCCTTTTTGAGCGGCCGCGCCATCGACCCCCTCGACCTGGCCCGCCTCTGCCAGCGGGCCGAACGCAATTTCGTCGGCGTGCCGTGCGGCATCATGGATCAGTACATCTCGATCTTCGGCCGCCGCAACTCCGCGGTCGAGATCGATTGCCGCAGTCTCGGCCACCGCTTCGTCCCCCTTCCGGAAAGCATCACCTTCACGGCCGTCAACAGCATGGTCAAACACGCCCTGGCCGGCTCCGCCTACAAGGATCGCGTCGCCGAATGCGCTGCCGCCGCGGACGCGCTCGGTCTACCCCTCCGCGATTTTTCGCCTTCCCAGTTCGAATCGAAGGCCCACAACCTTCCTCCGCTCGTCGCGCGCCGCGCCCGCCACGTGGTTACCGAAAACGCGCGCGTCGCCGATTTCGTCGAATCCAGCATGCGCGGCGACCTTGCCCGCATGGGCCGCCTCATGGTGGAATCCCACCGCAGCTTGCAGAACGACTATGAAGTGAGCTGTCCCGAACTCGATTTCCTGGTCGACACCGCGCTTTCCATCGATGGCGTGTACGGTTCCCGCATGACCGGAGGCGGCTTCGGCGGTTGCACCGTCACCATGCTGCGTCCCGACGCTCTCCCGCACTTCCAGCAACAGATTGTGAGCGCCTACGAAGCCCGTTTCCAGGTCACCCCGCAACTCTATCCCTGCCATCCCTCCCCCGGCGCGGGCGAAGGGCCAGCCAACCCGTAGCACGCCATGCCGCGCTGGCTCAATCTCCCCAATTCTCTGACCGTCCTACGCATCCTGCTGGTCCCATTCATCCTCCGCGCCGTCCTGACCGGCCATTACCGGCTGGCCCTGGCGCTGTTCCTGGTGGCTGCTTTTTCCGATATCGCCGATGGCGCCGCCGCCCGCCGCTGGGGCCAGGCTAGCCCTGCCGGCGCCTACCTCGACCCCATCGCCGACAAGTGCCTGATGAGCGGCGTCTACCTGGCTCTGGCCGCCGCCCGCCTGGTTCCCTGGTGGTTCGTGGCCCTGATTCTGGGCCGCGACCTCTACATCCTGATCGGCGCTTCGCTTGTCATGCGATTTACCACGGAGCGCGCCTTCCCGCCCAGTATTTGGGGGAAAGCCTCCACTTTTGTTCAGATTTGCACGGTTGTGGTCTGGATGACGCGGGAGGCCGCCCCCACGCCCTGGCTCGCTGCCCTGGCCTCCACCATGCTCTGGCCCACGGCCGCCATTACCCTCTGGAGCGGGATTCATTACACCTGGAAAGCGTTTCTTATCGTCCGGCAGCATTGACGGGCTGGGCGCGTGGGAGTAGTCTAAAATTACAGGGTTGTCTATGACTCGCTATCTGCCCGCACGACATTATCTTTGGTTCGGCGTCACCGCCGTCGTGTTGGCGGTCGCCTGCGCGGGCGTCGCATTTGATTTCAAGTTCACTCTGGCTTACATCCCCGCCGGTCTCTGCGCGCTCATTTCCATCCTGTTCCTGCTGACCGCTTCCCGCCCGGCCGTAGAAATCCACGAAAGCTATCTTTCCATCGGCAAGCGCATCATCCCCTGGATGGATATCCGCCGCATCGACCGCACCGGCTGGAACGCCCCGCTGATCGTTCGCATCACGCTGTTTGACGATTCGCGCCTTCGACTCATTTATCCCGGCGATCTCGATTCCTGCAATAGCCTCCTTCGCAACCTGCGGCGCCTGTCGCGCGATGCCCTTATCGATGGCATCCCTTACCGCCAGTACTGGGGCGAAGTTCTCTCCAGCGGCGTCGAACGGAAAACTCAGTCGCCCAACCGCTACCGCATCCTCCGCCCCGAAGACGAGGCTGAGGTGGAACGCCTCTACCAACGGCTCAAGACGGTCGGCAACCTCGACCAGAAAAGCTCCGCGGACGAATAATCCGTGGCGTTGCGCTCTTTCCGCGTCCGCTTCCTGCTCGGCTTCCTCCTTTTCCTGGCCGCACTCTTTGTCGCGCGCGGCCTCTGGCTCCCCGTCTTCGGCTATGCCCTCATCCACGACGATGGCCCCGCCAAAGCGGAACTCGCCGTCGTCCCCGCCGGCGATGCCTACGGCCATCGCATCCTTAAAGCTGCCGAGCTGGTCAAACAGGGCTACGTGCCGGCCGTCCTGGTGAGCGGTCCGGCCGGCGTGTACGGCCAGTACGAATCCGATCTCGCCATCCCTTTTGCCGTCCGCCATGGCTATTCCGCCGCGTGGTTCATTCCCTTCCCCAACTTCGCGCTCTCCACCCGCGAGGAAGCCATCGCCATCCTCGGCGAGCTGCGCCGCCGCAACGTCCACAGTTTTCTGCTGGTCACCAGCTCCTACCACACGGCGCGCGCCGCCCGTGCCTATCGTTCCCTCGCCGCTGAGTCGGGCGCAGGCCTCACCTTCCGCACCGTTGCCGCGCCCGCCGAATTCTTTCTCCCCGATTCCTGGTGGCGCGTCCGCGAGAGCCGCAAGATCGTCTTCACCGAATGGAGCAAGACCATCGCCGCCTCGCTCGGACTCTGACCATGTGGGAGTCGCTCTCGACCATCCGTTCCTACCTCTGGCGTTATCGCCGCAGTATGTCGCTCGGCGGCCTCTGCCTCATCTTTAAAGACCTCGCCCAGGTCGCTCAGCCGCTAATGATCCGTTATGCCATCGACTCGCTCTCCAGTCCGCGTTCCGGGTCTGCGGCCACTGCCTTCGTCGGCTATGCCGGCTGCCTGGTTGCTCTCGCTCTGGTGAAAGGCCTCTTCCAGTTTTGGATGCGCGTCATCCTGATCGGCGTCTCCCGCGATATCGAATACGATCTCCGCAACGACCTCTTCCGCCACCTGGTGAGCCTCTCCCCCGATTACTACGCCCGCACCCGCACCGGTGACATCATGGCGCGCGCCACCAACGACCTCAACGCCGTCCGCATGATGCTCGGCCCCGGCGTCATGTACTGCGGCGAGACCTCGCTCACATTTATCCTCGCCATTCTCGTCATGGTTCGCGTCGATTGGCACCTCGCCATCTACGCCATCCTTCCGGCGCCGGTCATCTCGCTGGCCGTCATCTTCTTCGGTCGCGCCATCCACACACGCTTCGACAGCATCCAGGCGATGTTCTCCGATATCTCCAGCCGCGTGCAGGAGAATCTCTCCGGCGTCCGCATGATCCGCGCCTTTGTGCAGGAACAGGCCGAGCTGCGCCGCTTCGCCGATCTGAACCGCCAGTACATCGCCCAGAACCTCGGCCTGGTTCGCATCCAGGCCATCTTCCAGCCGCTTCTCGAAGTCTTGATCGGCGCCACGTTTCTGGTGGTCCTCTGGCTCGGCGGCCGCGACGTGTTGCACCACCGCATCACCATCGGCAGCTTTGTCATGTTCAACACGTATATGGGCATGCTGGTGTGGCCCATGATCGCGCTCGGCTGGGTGGTCAACCTGATGCAGCGCGGCGGCGCTTCGCTCCGCCGCATCAACCAGATCTTCCACGAAGTTCCCTCGGTCCTTGGAAAGGCCGCGCCTCCCGCCATTCAAGGCTCCATCGAATTCCGCGACGTGTCGGTGGACTATTCCTCCGCCCGCGCGCTTGATCGCCTTTCGCTCCACATTGCCGCCGGTGAAACCGTGGCCGTCGTGGGCCACACTGGTTCCGGCAAGAGCACCCTGGTGTCGCTCATCCCCCGTCTCATGGATCCCACGGAAGGCGCCGTACTGGTCGACGGCATCGATCTCCGCACTCTCGACCCTGCCAGTCTCCGCCGCTACATTGGCTTCGTTCCGCAGGAGACCTTCCTGTTCAGTGCCACCATTTCCCAGAACATCGCCTTCGGCGTCGAAGATGCCACCGCTCAAGAGATCCGCAGCGCCGCCGAAATCGCCGGCCTCTCCTCCGATATCGAGTCTTTCCCTGCCGGCTACGACACCATGGTTGGCGAACGCGGCATCACTCTATCGGGTGGACAGAAGCAGCGCACCGCGATTGCCCGCGCCGTCCTGCGCGACCCCCGCATTCTGATTCTGGACGACGCCCTTTCGAGCGTCGACACACTCACCGAAGAGCGCATCCTCACGCACCTGGCCGGCGTGATGCGCGGGCGCACCGTGATCCTGATTTCGCACCGCGTCTCCACGGTCCGGCAGGCAGACAAGATTGTGGTGCTGGAAAAAGGATGCATCGTGGAGCAAGGCTCCCACGCCCATCTGATCGAATCCGGCGGTTACTACGCCGATCTCCATCAGAAACAAATGCTGGAAGAAGAGCTCGAAGCCATCTGAGGGATCGTCGGATTGCATCCACCCGCCTATCCCGGATAGAATGACGCTCACATGCCAACGTTTCACCCCGGTCGAAGATTTCTAGTCTGGCTGCTTGCCTGCCTCCTCCTCTCCCTCATCCTGCTGGTCTATCCGATTTACGTAATCCGCCCTTTCCGCGCCCAGGGCCCGCGCGAGCTGGCGCTGGCCCTCGCGGTGCTGCGTTACCGTCCGGCCGGCATGGCCGCCTGCGTCATCGCCGTCTTCAGCTTGATCGCCTGGTACTGGCGGCGGGAAAAACGCGTGCTGCGCCGTCTCATCTCGTCGACCGGCCTGGTGGCCGTATCCGCCGCGGCCCTGCTTTCGCGCGTCAACGTTTACGAATTGATGTTCCATCCCATCGACCGCGCCACGTTCTCCACCGCTGCCGCCGCCTCGCTCGATGGCGATGAAAATGTGATTGCCGTCCGGCTCGGCTCCGTCGCCCGCGCCTACCCGATTCGCGCCATGTCCTACCACCACCTGCTCAACGACACGCTCGACGGAATCCCCATTGTGCCCACCTATTGAACACTCTGTCACACCGGTCTGGTGTGGAGAGCCGAAATCGACGGCCTGCGGCTGAGTTTTCACCTCGCCGGCATCAACAACCAGAACTTTCTGATGCGCGACGACCAGACCGGCACGTACTGGCAGCAGATCAGCGGTCGCGCCATATCCGGCCCGCTGGCCGGTCGCCAATTGACCCGGGTTCCCTCCGACGAGCTCACCTTCGCTCTCTGGAAGAGCGAGCAGCCCCAAGGCACCGTCCTCGATGACGTGGCCGTCTTTCGAACCCAATACGCGGCCAAAGACTGGGACGTCCGCATGCGGCGTGCTCCCACGGTTCTCAGCTATCCCGAAAGCGGCGTGGCTGCCCGCGAACTCATCGTCGGCCTGAGGGCCAGCGGCGCCTCCCGCGCTTTTCCGTACGACGCTGTCTTAGCCCACCGGTTGATTGAGGATCGCGTCGGTTCCGAGCTCGTCGTGCTGGTGACCGGTCCCGACGGCAAATCCGTGCGCGCCTTCCGCAGCCACATTCCCGGCACCGCCGCAGTCCCGGAGTTCTACCGGCTGGAGCAGAGCGCCGCCACGCCTGCTTCCAGCCTGTTCATGGACTCCGCCACCGGCAGCCAATGGGATTTTCAAGGCTGTGCGGTCTCCGGCCCATCCCACGGCATCTGCCTCGACCGCCTGGAAGCCCTCAAGGATTATTGGTTCGACTGGCGCAATTACAATCCCGCCACTTCCTTCTACAAAGAGCCGGCCCAACCCGGTCCGCCACGCTGATCGACCTGCTAGCGGAAGCCATGGAAATGTACTGAACGTAATAGGCCGCAGTAAAAAACCCTTCTCTCAAGGGCTCCCAAAGAGCGGAACTGGTATATACTTTTTCATGTCGCGAGGCCAAGACGGAAGTCTTGGCCAATTGCGCTATCAAGAGAGGGGAGGTTTATCTGTATGATCGGACTGAGGAGGACGGTTTTGGCTCATACCTATTTGAAGCGGTTGGTTCTGGCTTCGGCTGCAGCGGGTGTTTTTGTGCTGCAATCGCAAGCCGGGGTAATTATTAACTACCCTGATTTCTCGAGTACAGCTGGGCTTACGTTCGTTGGATCTACAACCACAACTGCGAACCAGCTTGAACTCACTCCTCCGTCCATCGGTCAGAGTGGTGCCGCTTACAGCACCACCGCAGTGACCCTCGGGTCCAGTGCCACCTTCAGCACTACATTTGAGTTTCAGTTCACACACATTGGTGGAATCGACCCTGCCGACGGAATTACCTTTGTTTTGGCTCAGAGCCCCACCGGCTTAGGTATCGGGGGAGGAGGGCTCGGCTATCTGGGTGTCAACAACAGCGTTGCCATCGAATTCGACACTTACGACAATCGGGGGCGTCGATAGCAGCAGCAACCATATGGCGATCGACACGAACGGCGTACTCAGCAACAGCAACCTGACTAACCTGTACGGTGTGGCCACCTGCGACACCGGGACACATACCGCGGCCGGCTGCATGTCGAACGGGGATATATGGAGCGTGACGATCAGTTATGACGGCACAAACCTCTCCGCCTCGGCTTGGGACACGACCGGTGAAGGTTCGCCGTTTACGGTTTACAGCAGCGTCCCGATCAATATCGCCTCGTTTCTCGGCGGGACCACCGCCTATGTGGGTTTTACCGCCGGCACTGGCTCCGGCTTCGAGGAGCAGAACATTCTGAACTGGGTGCTTGCGAACGACACGTCATTGGGGTCGTCCACACCGGAACCCGCAACGGCGGTCCTGGTCTTTGCCGGGATAGCTGGATTAACGCTGGTGAAACGCCGCCGCACCTGCCGCTAACACGCGTCTAAGTCGGCTAACTCCTCCAAGCGCAGTCTGCCGGTATATATCGCCATCCCCAAGGCGGCGTTCACTCCCATGTCCGCGAGCGCCCTTACTTCCTCGAGCGTCGTGATCCCGCCGGCCGCCGTCAGCTCCAGGTCCGTGGCCGCGCGTAAGCGCCGGAACCAATCCAGGTCCGTGCCCTGCATCATTCCCTCTTTATCCACATACGTGCAGAGAAACCCCGAACAATACGCCGCCAGCGCGGCGAGCACGTCTTCGGCCGCCAACTCGGTCGATTCGCGCCAGCCCTTCACCACGATGCGCCCGCCTTTGGAATCGAGCGCCACTATCACCCGCTCCCGTCCCACGCCATCCCGCAGCGCCTCCAGGAACCCCGCATTCACACCCGTCTTCCCAAACGCCGCCGTCCCCACAATCACGCGATGCGCTCCCTGCTCTATCAGAGCCCGTGCCCGTTGCACGGTCCGCACGCCGCCGCCCACCCGCGCCATCGCCCCCGCGGCCGCCTGGCGCACCAATTCGTCGTTCGACCCTCGGCCCATAGCCGCATCGAGGTCGATCACCTGAATCTGCGCAAAGGCCGCGAACTTCCGCAGCATCTCTTCCACCGTCCCGCCTTCCAGCGCCTTCTCACGCCCCTGTACCAGTTGCACTACCTTGCCATCCATCAAGTCGATGCACGGAATAATCACGCCGCCACCCGCACCGCGATTCCGCGCTTGTCCAGCTCTTCCTTCAACTGGTTCACCGTGTACGTCCCGTAATGGAAGATCGACGCCGCCAGCGCCGCATCCGCGCATCCTTCCGTCAGCACGCGCACGAAATGCTCCGGCTTCCCCGCGCCGCCGCTCGCAATCACCGGCACGTGCGTCGAGCGCGACACCGCCGCGGTCAGCGCGCAATCGAATCCCTCCTTCACTCCATCCGTATCCATGGAAGTCAACAGGACCTCGCCCGCGCCCAGTTCCTCGCCGCGCGCCGCCCAGGCCACCACATCCATGCCTTCGTCGTCGCGCCCGCCCCGCGTAAACACCCGCCAGCCTCCCGCCGCGTGGCGCCGCGCGTCAATCGCCAGAACCACTGCCTGCGCTCCGAACTCTCCGGAGAGCTCCGCGATCAGCTCGGGCCTCCGCACCGCGGCCGTATTGACTGAGACTTTATCCGCGCCCGCCAGCAAGACCCTTCGTGCGTCCTCGACCGACCGGATGCCGCCGCCCACCGCCAGCGGGATGAATACCTTCCGCGCCGTGCGCTCGACCACGTCTGCCATGGTCGCGCGAGCGTCGCTCGACGCCGTGATGTCCAGAAAGACCAGCTCGTCGGCCCCCTCGCGGTTGTACCGTTCCGCCAACTCCACGGGGTCGCCAGCATCCCGCAGGTTGAGAAACCGGGTGCCCTTCACTACCCGCCCACCAGTCACATCCAGACAAGGAATAATCCGTTTGGCTAGCATCGATACCTCAAATCGCAGGACAGGCGACTGCGCTAGTTGACCTGCACCGTCCCGCCCGCCGCTGCCAGCTTGCCTTCCAGGGCATCCTGCGCGAGCGCGCGCACGGAGTAAGTGCCCGGCTGCGCTTGGAGCGTCATTGCGGCAGTGTAGCCGGTCTTCGCCAACTGGGCGAATGTCGCCTCCGTGAAATTCAGCTCCAACTCGCTCCGCTTGCCCGCCACGAAGCTGCCGCGGCTATCCAGCAGAACCGCCACAATGGTCAGTTTCTGTGTCCGCCGGCCCTGGCTGGTGTCGGAGCGCAAGCGGTTGACATCCCTGATCCGTATCCCTGCGTAGTCATTCCAAGTTACTCATAGATTACGCGACCGCAACCCCCTTTCGCAATAGACGTGCTAAGTTACAAAGTTCCGCACGATCCTCAACCCCACATTCCCCGATTTTTCAGGGTGAAATTGCACTCCGAAAACATTCTCACATTCCAGCGCCGCCGTGTACCGAACCTCATACGTACAAGTCGCCGCCGCGTGCTCCATTTCCGGCACATAGTAACTGTGCGCGAAGTAGACATACGGATCGCCGCCTGCGCCGACTAACAATCTTGACTCGCCTCGCGCTTCCAGCCGATTCCATCCCATGTGCGGAACCCGCGCCCGGGCCGGAAACCGCAGCACGCGACCGGCAAACACGCCGAGGCCGCGCTCCTCCGGCGCCTCTTCACTTCCCTCGAACAGCGCCTGCATACCCAGGCAGATTCCCAGGAACGGCACTCCCGCCACGATCCGTTCCCGCAGCGTCTCCCGCACCGCCAACACGTCGAGCGACCGCATCATCTGTCCGAAATGACCCACGCCCGGCAGCAGGATCTTCTCTGCTGCGTGCAACCCTTCGGCATCGCGCACCAGCGTGTAACGACACCCCAACTCCTCCAGTGCATTTTCCACACTCCGGAGGTTGCCCGCACCGTAATCGAGCACCGCAATCACAGCAGCCCCTTGGTGGACGGCAACTGCTCTTTCATACGGCGGTCTTTCGAGCATGCATAGCGCATGGCCCGCCCGAAGCATTTGAAGATGGCCTCGATCTTGTGGTGGTTCGACCGCCCATAGAGCACCTTGGCGTGCAGGTTCGCACCCGCGTGATTCACAAAACCGCCGAAGAAATCCTCCACTAGCTCGCTTTGCAAATCGCCCACCAAACGCACCTTTACCTGGTCGTCATAGACCAGCGCCGCGCGGCCCCCCAGGTCCACCGCCACGACTGCCAGCGTCTCATCCATCGGCATCACAAAGTATCCCGCCCGGTTGATGCCCTTGCGATCTCCCAGCGCCAGGGAGAACAATTGCCCGAGCACGATCCCGACGTCTTCCACGGTGTGGTGCTGATCCACGTCCAGGTCTCCCTCGGCGTCAATCGTCAAGTCGAAACCACCGTGCTTCGTGACCAGTTCCAGCATATGATCCAGGAAGCGGATACCCGTCGAGATCTCATACTTTCCGCGACCCTCGATCTTCAGCGCGCCCGTGATCTGCGTCTCTTCGGTATCGCGCCGCACCTGTGCCGTTCTCATCGCTCGAACACCTCTTCCAGATAATTGATATCGTCCACAATGGCGTGGGCGCCTTCGGCCTGAAACAAAAACACCAGGTCGATGTAGCGCGGGTTTGCCGGCGCCGCAATCCCGATGAACGGCACCTTGGCAGCGCGCGCCGCCCGCGCGTCATCCACCGTATCGCCGATATAGAACATCGGTGCGCCGCCGTTTTGGCGCGCAATCTGCAACAGGCCGTCAGGCGCCGGCTTTTGGTGCTCCACTTCGTACATCCCCACCACCGGATCGAAAATCAGGTCACCGGCGAACCGCCGGAGCGTCAGCGCGGCGTCTTCCTTCGGCCGCCCCGTAAAGACCGCCAGCCGGAATCGCCCCTCCAGTTTCTCCAGCACGCCCCCTCGCGCCACCCAGCGCTCGCGCAAAATCATGCCGTTGGTGCCATCGCCTAGAAACAATGCCTGGAAATATTCCTTCACGGTTTCGAACGGTACGTCCACGCCGGCCCGGCCGATGATGTGGTGCGATAGCTTCCAATCGTCGTTCCAGCCGCCCTGGTTCTTATAATCCTGAATCTGTTCGTGGGCCACCTGAATGCCCGCAAAGTGCTCCACAGTGCGCGCAATCGTTTCGCGGTAGGATTCGGTCACGTCCACCAGCACACCGTCCATATCAAAAACCAGAATCGGCTTCATCGCGTCCAGATTTCCTCCAATGCCGTCACCAGCCGCCGCGTCTGCTCGCGCGTGCCCACCGTAATGCGGACGCATCCTGGCGCTTCGTAACTGCGATCGCGCACCAGGATGGCCTGCTCGCGCAGCGCATCGCGCACTTCCACCGCGCGAGCGCCAAAGTGGCCCAGAACGAAATTCGCCGAGCTTGGCACAAACGCAATTCCCATCCGTTCCAGTCCGACGCAGAGCAACTCGCGCGCCGCCAGTACTTCCGCCACGTAGCCTTCCACGTACCCGGTGTCTTCCACCGCCGCTAGCGCTGCCTCCACAGCCAGCGCGTTCACGCTGTAGGGCGACTGCGCCTTGTGCAGGAACTCGATATTGGCCTCGTGCGAAAACAAACAGCCCAGCCGCATGGCGGCCATCCCGAAAACTTTCGAAAACGTGCGGCACACAAACAGGTTCGGCACTCGCTCGATCTCGGTCAACGCCGTGACGCCGCAAAACTCGTAATAGGCTTCGTCCACCAGCACCGCGGCCTGGCGCGCGCGATGCAGAATGCGCTCGATCCCCAGCAGCGAAATGCCCGTCCCGGTCGGGCTATTGGGATTCGCCAGCAGCACCGCGCGCGTCCGCGGCGTAATTGCCTCCAGCAGGGCCTCGAGCGGAAACTCCATGCCCGGCTGGGGATACGGCACCTCTTTGATCTTCGCGCCGGCCATTTCGGCGTAGAAACGGTACATAGCATAGGCCGGCTTGAGCACCACGACTTCCTGCCCATCGTCAATGTAGGTGTTAATGAAGACCTGGATGGCTTCATCGGTGCCATTGGTGAAAACGAACTGCTCCGGCTTTACGCGGAAATATCGCGCGATGGCATGCTTGGCCGCGCCGTATTCCGGATAGACCGCCAGCATACCCGCCTCCACGCGGTCGCGAATCGCGGCGATCACGCGCGGCGAGCAGCCCACGGTGTTTTCGTTGAAATCGAGCCTCAGTTTGCCGGAACGACCGGCCGTCGGCGGCGAATAGGGCGCCATCTGCAGCACCGCGGCCCGCGGCTGAATGGCTCCCTTCGGTAACTTGGCTTTCTTAGCGGCCACCGGTCCTCACCTCCACAGAGCGTGCGTGCGCCTCCAGACCTTCGGCGCGCGCCAGCGTGGTGATTGCCGGAGCCAGCCGCCGCAGCCCCTTTTCGCTCAACTGCTGCACCGAAATCACCTTTAGGAAATCCGTGACTGCCAGGCCGCCGCGCACCCGCGCCGCCCCATTGGTAGGCAACACATGATTCGGCCCTGCGGCATAATCGCCGGCCGCTTCCGGGCTGTGCGGTCCCACGAACACACTGCCCGCGTGCCGCACTTGTGCCAGCCATTTCCCGTCCGGGATGCTCAGATGCTCCGGCGCAAATCGGTTAGCCAGTTCCATCGCCTCATCAAGCGAACCCACCAGCACCACCGCCGAATTGCGCGCGATCGCACGCCGCGCCACGTTCGCCGCCGGAAGCGTCGCCAGTTGCCGGTCGACCTCTTCCACCACCGCCCGAGCAAGGCGTTTCGACGTCGTCAGCAGCACCGCCGAGGCATCTACATCATGCTCAGCCTGCGCCAGCATATCGGCCGCCAGATGCCGCGGATCGCCTTCCGCCGCGACGATCAGGATCTCCGTGGGGCCCGCCACGAAATCAATACCAACTTCTCCCGCCAGGAGCTTCTTCGCCGCCGCGACATACATGTTTCCCGGCCCCACGATGCGATCGGCGCGCGGCACCGTGCGCGTCCCGAACGCGAAGGCCGCGATGGCCTGAGCGCCACCCATCTGGAAAACCTGCCGCACCCCCAGGAGCCCCGCCGTGCCGAGGACCTCCGGCGCCGCGCGCGGCGATGCCACGCAAATCTTCGCAACCCCAGCCACCTGCGACGGCACTGCCGTCATGATCAATGTGGACGGCAGTGGATAGCGCCCCGCTGGAATGTAGGCCGCCACGGTATCGAGTGGCCGCACGATCTGCCCCAACCGCACGCCCGGCTGCATCTCGCGCACCCACTCGCGCGGCATCTGCCTTTCCGCAAACGCCCGCACATTCGCCGCCGCAATCTCCACCGCCTCGCGGAACTCCGGCGCCAAGCCGGCCCGCGCCGCTTCGATCTCGCGCTCCGGCACGCGCACGCTCTTGCGTTCCAGTCCGTCGAACCGCCGCGCGTATTCCAACAGCGCGCGGTCGCCGCGCTTGCGCACCGCTTCCAGAATCGGCCGTACCACCGCCTCGGCTTCCGCGAACTGCGCCGCTTTACGGACCAACAGGCGGCCCGCTTCTTTACTGTGCAGGATGCGCATCACAGCACAATCTTGTTGAGAGGATATTCCACAATGCCCTGCGCCCCNNTCTTCGTCGCTCAAATGCGAGATGGTGGGGCGCTTGAGAGCCGGCAGCACCGCCAACACGGCCTTCAGATCGTCCTTGTGAACATTGAGCATCAACCCCACCTTGCCCAGCGCGTTGATGGCCCCTTGGAGGAGCATGCGAATGTCCTCCAGTTTCTGCCGCTTTTCCGCGTCCGTCCACGACTGATGATTGGCGATCAACTGCGTGTTCGATTCCATCANNCTGAATTCCACCTTGGCCGTCACGCCGTGCGATGCCAGGTAGCGCTTGGTAGTGGCCACCAATTCCGTGGCGACCACTTTGCCTTGCAGATCTTTCACCGATTGGAACCCCGACGACTCCGGCACGGCAAGCACCCAGCGCACTTTGCCAAAGCTCTGCTTGGCGTAGATCAGATCCGCCACCGCGACCACGTCGGCCTCGTTCTCCTGAATCCAGTCGCGCCCCGTGAGCCCTGCATCCAAAATGCCGTCTTCCACGTAGCGCGCCATTTCCTGCGCGCGAATCAGCATGCATTCGATCTCCGGATCGTCGATGCCGGGGAAGTACGAGCGACTGCTCGTGGTGATGGAGAAACCGGCGCGCCGGAAGAGCTCGATGGTGGCGTTCTCCAGGCTGCCCTTGGGAATTCCGAGTTTGAGTTTCACGTCTGTCCCCCGTAGACCGACTGCGGATCGTACGTGCGCTCTTCCGCCACCTTCCATTCGCCCGCATCCAGGCGGCGGAAAAAGCAACTCTGGTAGCCTTCATGGCAGACACCCGGCCCCAGCGCTTCCACCTTCACCAGCACCGCATCCAGATCGCAATCGGTCGCAATCTCCTTCACCACCAGGCGATGTCCGGAGCTCTCTCCCTTGAGCCACAGTGTTCTCCGCGACCGGCTATAGAAGGTGGCGAACCCCGTATCAACCGTTTTTTGAAAGGCCTCTTGATTCATGTAACCGACCATCAGCACACGCCCGGTCACGTGATCCTGGATCACCGCGGTAATGAGGCCGTCGCTTTTTGCAAAGTCCAAATTCATCGTTATGCAATAAAAAAGCCCGCCGGTGTTGCTGGCGGGCGTCCTTTCCAATTTGATTGAATTTCAATCAGAAGACCACCCGTCGCAGAAAGGCATGGTGATGATGCCGCGCGCGCGTGGTGGTGACTTCCATAAACTTCCAGTCTAGCAAACCGTCAGGATCCCTGCGCCGCAGCCCGCTGCTGGGCCATCTGTGCCATGCGCTCCTGCATCCGGCGGGTCAGGTGCGGCACCAGGCCGAGCATTCGCTCCATTACCATCAACTGCGCGCGATGGTGCATTTCGTGTTCCTTGACCGACATGAGCATCTCGAAGCGCGTCTTGACGCTCGGCTGGATCTGCGGTGGAAAATGCACTTCCTCGGCCAGGGCCTCGTCGGGCAACGATTCCAGGAAGGTCGCGAATTCCTCGCCTTCATTGTGCAGCGCCTTCACGATGTCTGCTTTGGCCGTGAGTTGCGCCGCTTCGGCCATCCGCAGCGACGTGTAGGTTTGGAAAAACTCGAACTTCATATCAGTCATTCGATCGCCGTGAATCCGCATCTGCATTCCAGGCGTCACGGCGATGTGCGCCAGCGTCTCAGCGACGGTCTGCGATCCTTCGGCGGGCCGGAAGCCGTACTTGTCGGCGGGAATCTCCTCGGCAATCTGAATGGTGTTCTCGCGGACCGTGCGGAAGGCGCGGCCCAGATCTTTGGCGGTGTATCCGTGCATAAGTTTCCCTCCAGGGAAGAATTCGATGACCTCCTATTATAAAACCGGCAGGCGCGGCGCGGGGCGGCTATCCTGTAAACAATGCGTCTGCTCGTCGATGCCGTGCCGCTGCTGGTTCGCAGCGCCGGCGTCAAGAACTATCTCTATCACTGGATCGAACACCTGCGGCGCGCCGCCGGGCCCGGAGACACCATTCGGACCTTTCCGGCGTTCCATGGGGGCGTCTCGCTCCATCATGACCGCTCGGTAGCTGGATTCTGGCGCACGCAGTCGACGCTCGCCGCCGTAGCGGCCGCCAACTACACGCCCGCGCCCGTGATGGATTGGGTCGGACGAGATGCCGATATCTTTCATGCCAGCAGCCTGAGCTTGAAGACTCCGCGCAGGGCGCGGCTCACCATTACCATTCATGACCTCACCTCGTGGCTCATGCCCGAGTTGCATCCGGCGGCCAACCGGCGCGCCGACGAAAATCTCGCCGCGCTGGCGCGCCGCGCCCACCGCGTGATTGCGGTCTCCGAGTGCACCCGGCAGGATGCAGTACGCGTGCTGGGAATCGCGCCGGAGAAGATCGATGTCATTCACTCCGGCGTGGCCGAGTCTTTCTTCCATGTGGAGGAAGCTGCGGTCGATGCAGTACGCGCGCGCTACTCACTGGTGAAGCCCTTCATCCTGTCGGTCGGCACCATCGAACCGCGCAAGAACACCGATGCCCTGCTCTCCGCCTACCAGGCGCTTCCTCCCTCGCTGCGCGAAGAGTTCGATCTGGTCCTGGCCGGCCCCATGGGTTGGGCGGCAGCTTCCACCATCGAGCGCGTGCGCCGCGTCCGCTATCTTGGTTATGTGCCGGAGACCGATATCGCCCCGCTCACCGCGGCCGCCACCGTCTTCGCCTATCCATCGCTCTATGAGGGCTTCGGATTCCCGGTGGCCCAGGCCATGGCGGCCGGGGTTCCCGTGATTACCTCGAACGTCTCCTCGCTGCCGGAAATCGCCGGCGATGCGGCGGTGCTGATCGACCCCCGCAGCCTGGCCGAAATGCGCGACGGACTCAGCCGCCTGCTCCTCTCTCCTCCCCTTCGCGCACAATTGGCCACGCGCGGACGGGAACGGGCGGTGCTGTTTCAGTGGCAGACATGTGCCGAACGGTCGCTCCAGTTCTTCCGGGAGGTCGCCAAACGGTGATACTAGCCAGCCGCTAACCAATCACAGCGTACGGCTGGTACTGTTTAGGACTCCCATGCCCAAGGTAGGTCTTGCTCCGCACGGCCGGAAACTGGTTAACTCATGAATGAGGAACCCGATGAGCCCAACCATTACGCAAAGCACCCTCGCCCAACGTCTCAATGAAGGAAAACTTCCCGTAGGCGAAGCGCTCCATTTTGCCATGACCCTGGCGGATGCCTTGCGCAGGATTCACGACAGCGGACATGTCTATGGCACGCTCACGCCGTCCAATATCGGGCTCACGGGGACCAGAGTGGAACTCGCGGATCCGCCCGAGCTGGCCGGCGGCGTCACGCCCTACACGGCTCCGGAAGTGCTGCACGGCGACCCGCCGGACGCCCGCAGCGACATCTTCTCGTTCGGCGCCGTTTTTTTTGAAATGCTGACCGGCCACCGGGCTTTCGACGGAGAGAACGAGGCCTCGCTCATCGCGGCTCTCACCGATTCCGCTCCGCCCGCCTCGGGCAGCCCGCTGGTGGACCGGCTGGTGGCAAGCTGTGTCGCCAAGGATCCCGCGGTTCGCTGCCAACGTATGCAAAAGATCATCATGGAGCTCAAGCTGCTGAGCGTGGCCGCTCGCCGCGCCGAAGCCCCCGCTCCCCACCGCGGGCAGGCGGAGGCCCAGCTTCGCGCCGAAATATCCCAACTGGAAGCCCGCGTCGCAGCTCGCATGGAATCGCACGAAAAAGCCGCTGCCCAGATGCACAAGGCCCACGAAACTGCGCTGCTGCAAATGCAGCAAGAGTATTTGAGATCGCTCACCGAGATGCAGGAAGCGGCCAGCGGCGCCGTGAGCACGCTGAGCGGCCAGCTTGCCGAGATGCGGGCCATGGGCGACCAGGCGGTCGCACGGGTGGAGCACACTATGGAGCCCCTCGGACAGCGCATGGCCGACGTGGAGGAGACCTTGCAGGATCTCCGCAAGCGTTCCGTCGCCTTGCAGGAGACTGTGTCGGCCGATCTGAACGGAATCGAGCAGAGCCTCACGACGCATGCCGCGGCCATCGATTCGGCGCGTACCGCCATGGCCCAGACCGACGACTTGGTGGAGCGAGTGGTCGAAGCCCTGGAGCTGTTGCAGACCAGCGTCCTCGATCAGCACGAAGAACGCGCCGCGCTGATCGACTGACGGCGGCTCATTACTTTCCCGTAGTTGGCTTGATAGCCGTACTTTCTTTCGCCAGCGGACTTCCGGGGAAGCGTTGCCGCAGCAATTTGAAGGCCTCGTTGGCCTCCGGGCGGCGCCCCAGTTCCACCAGGCTTTTTCCTTTGTAGAAGAGCGATTCCGCAATCCGGTTCGATTCCGGGTAGTGCTCCACCACCTGGTCGAATGAGGCGGCTGCCTCGTCCCAGTGTTTCAGCGAATACTGAATCCAGCCGATGCGGTACTGCGCCTCGGAAGCCTGCGCATCGTTGGGATACCACTTCAAGAAGTCGCGATACTCCTGAAGCGCCAGGTCAAGCGACCCGCCGCTGCGGTCGCGCTCCGCGCTCGAGGTCAGATCCGAGGCGGAAATCTGCGGCGCATTAGGATCCGGCGTAGCTTGTCCGGAGGGAGGCGTCACGGGAGTCTGCATCGTCTTCACAGCGTTGCCCAGGTCGCTAAGCTGCGTGGCCAGTTTGGCGAGGGCGGTATTCAGATCGGCAAGCGAATCCTTGATCGTGCCGACGTCGCCGGCGAGGCCTTGCAACCGGGCGCCCATCCCCGCCATGGCGCTGGCATTTTTACTCTCCTGGTCCTGCCGATCCTGGAGAGACTTCTGCATGCGGTCGCCGATCGAGGCCAGAGACCTGACGGCCTGATCGGCGGCGGCGCGCGTCTGCTCGGCCTGCTTCTGTGCCAGGTCCGCCAGTTTATCGTCGAGTGACTTCTGCAACCCCCTCACCTGCTCCTGCAAGGCAGCCACGTCGCGCTGCAATTCCAGGATGCTCTTGTCCGCGCAGAACGCGGCAGGGGCCACGCACAGCGCAACCGCCAAAAAGCGTCGGAACATGCCAATCCACCCCCAAATATTCATCGTACAGCCGCGGGCCAGTTCTTGCACCGGGAAGGCCCGGTAGTGGAGAATGAAGTGCAGCACTCGAGGGGAGTCCGATGGATCA
Source organism: Bryobacterales bacterium (assembly GCA_003152325.1). GTDB lineage: Bacteria > Acidobacteriota > Terriglobia > Bryobacterales > Bryobacteraceae > PALSA-129. The sequence goes on from PLZX01000155.1 coordinate 34,639, forward strand.
TTTCGATGCCCGGCCGGAGCCGGCCGACGCCAAGAGCCCCAGCCGCGACATGCTGGGGATTATCAATAAGGCCGGAGATCTGGTCGTAGCTCTGCTGGAATCGGCGTCACAGGCGATTGTGGGCGTAGACCGCGCCGGCCGCATTGTGCTGGCCAACCGCCGCGCCGAAGAGATCTTTGGTTACTCGCGCGCGGAGTTGTTGGGCGAGCGGATCGAAATGCTGCTGCCGGATTCGCGGCGCGTCCACCATGTCCGTGAACGCGATGATTATTTCGCCCATCCGCGTATCCGCCCCATGGGGAGCGGAATCGACCTGGCGGCGCGCCGCCAGGATGGCACGGAATTCCCCGTGGAAGTGAGCCTCAGCTATGTGGAAGCCGAGGGAGGCCTGTACGCAATTGCCTTCGTGAGCGATATCAGCCAGCGGAAGCACCTTGAGGAACAGTTGCTGCACGCGCAGAAAATGGAGGCCGTGGGCCGGCTGGCCGGAGGCGTGGCGCACGACTTCAACAACATGCTGACGGTGATTTCCGGCTACAACCGGATGATCCTGGATGAGCTCTCGGCGATGGACCCGCTGCGCGGCTATGCCGAAGAGATCCTCAAAGCCGCCGACCGTGCCGGAGCCCTGACCAACCAGTTACTCGCTTTCAGCCGGCGCCAGATCATGCAGCCGCGGGTGATCAGCGTCAACACCGTGGTCGGCCAGACCGAGAAGATGTTGCACCGCCTGATTGGGGAAGACGTGGAACTGGTGATGCGGCTGGGAGCCGGCGTCGGCAACATCAAGGCCGATCCGGGCCACGTGGAGCAGGCCGTCGTGAACCTCGCGGTGAACGCGCGCGACGCCATGCCGCTGGGCGGGCGCCTCACCATCGAGACCGAAAATGTACACCTGGACGAACACTATGCTCGCACTCACATGGGCGTGAGCCCCGGTGACTTCGTCCTGATTGCGGTGAGCGACACCGGCCACGGCATGGACGCGGAGACCCGCCGCCGCATCTTCGAGCCGTTCTTCACCACTAAGGAGAAAGGCAAAGGCACGGGGCTGGGGCTGGCCACGGTGTACGGCATGATCAAGCAGACCGGCGGCGATATCTGGGTCTACAGCGAGCCCGGAAGAGGCACTACCTTCAAACTTTACTTCCCGCGCGTGGCCGAGCCCACCAGCGATTCGGCGGATGGCGACGCCAGCCTCGCGAAGCGCGCTGGAGGCGAGACCGTCCTGGTCGTGGAAGACGAGAAAGCGGTACGCGACCTGACAGTGCACATGCTGCAACAGCTGGGCTACGTGATTCTGACGGCTTCCAGCGGTACCGAGGCCCTGGAGATCGGGCAGGCGCACGAAGGAACCATCAACCTGCTCCTCACCGATGTCGTGATGCCGGGTATGAGCGGGCGTAAGTTGGCGGACCAGTTGCTGGAGCAGCGGCCCGGCACGAAGGTGCTGTTCCTCTCCGGGTACACGGAGAACACGGTGGTGCACCATGGCGTGCTGGATGCGGGGGTGAATTTCCTGCCCAAGCCGTTCAGCCGCGAAAACCTCGCCAGGAAACTGCGCGAAGTGCTGGCGAAGCCGTAAGACGGGCCTCCTGGCCTGGTCTTCCCTACTTCGGAGACCTGCCGAAAAGCTTGCGGCAGCAGGCGTGCAAGCGATGGGGCCACTGGGTACCGGGAAGAAACATGAAGGGGCACTCGCCGGCCACTACCGGGATTCCGCGAGCCTGGCACAGTTTGAGTGCGCCGGGGCTTACGGCGCCCGCGCCGGCGGCGCGGTACAACCAGACGCGGCGCACGCCGGCGGCNNTCCACATCCACCATAGCGGGGTTGACCGGGATGGCGTCATAGCCGCGCCGGTGAAATTCGCGGAAAAGGCTGCGGGTGAAATCCTTGGGGTTGCGCGAAACGCCGACTATGGCGATGCGTTTCGCCGCCAGAAAGTCGTCGATGTCTTTGCGAGCAGTCATTATTAAGCCTCCGCGATTCAGACTTATCACTCTTAAATAGCACGCGGTGGCGCTTGGCGCAAAGGGGTGGCTTGCCCAAAGAAAATGGGGCAGGAGTAACCCTGCCCCACTTCTGACTTCTAACTGTGATTAGAAGCTGAACTTCGCCGTCACCAGAAGGACGCGTCCGGAAACGAGCGAGGCGCCCTGGAACGAACCGTAAGGGCTGGTGGTCGGCCCGACATTGCTGCCGGTCGTCCCCATCGTCGAGCCCGCCGTAACAGAAGCGTTCGGGTTACCGAAGTTCGGATGGTTTAGCGTATTGAAGGCCTGGCCGCCGACTTCGAATACGTACCGTTCCTTGATGAAGAACTTCTTCGAGAGCTGCGTATCGATATCGGTGTAGTTGGGGCCTCGGAAGGTGTTCGGTCCGGTTTGACCAAAATCGGTCTGTACCGGTGTCGCAACGCCTGAGGTGTTGTTGTAGGTCTCGAACTGGCTGGGGGTGTAGCACGGCGGTGTGGAGGTGCCGACCACCGCGGTGCAGACCCGCTTGATGTTGGGGTCGATCACCTCGGGCAGCAGGCTCCCGATTCCACCGCCGGAATTGATCTGTGCGGAGATCTTGCTGTCTGACCCCGAGAAGGGGAAGCCCGTGTAGTGATAAAATTTCATGCCGAAGGTCCAGCCGCCCAGGGCCGTCTGGAGGAAGCCGTTCGAGAACTTGTGCGGCTCGGTCCAGATGAGATCGCCGACGAAGGTATGCCGAGCGTCAAAGCTCGCGTTGCCGTAGCCAAAGTGCAGGTTGTACGGGTTGTAGACCGTGCCGTCCAGCAATGCGTGCGACCAGGTCCAGCCGAACTGGCCCTGAAAGCCCCACTTCATGGCGTGGCGGATCTGGACTGTCATGGCGTCGTAGTTGGAGTAGGCCGCCGTCAGCACCTGGCTAACGGCCAGGAAACGGGGATCCGGCGCGGCCGTCGGCAGTGGAGTCAGGCCCCCGAAGTTGGTGCCGTAATACTTATTGGTGCCGCCGCTCAGCAGCAGGTAGGAGTTGGCCCAGCTATTGGTCATCGACTGGTCGAAGCCGTGATTACCAACGTAGGTAACGGCCAGGACGTCGTGTGAATCCAGAGTGCGCTCCACTTCGACGCTCCACTCGGTGGTTTTCGGCGCGACAAAGTTGTTCGGTGGCGAATAGTAGCCGGGCAGCGCGTATGGAATCGGGGACAGCGCCGCCACGATCTGGGTGTAATTGTAGCCCTTAGCGAATCCGGAGGTAAAGGTGTTGTAGGCCGCTAGCGCCCCATAGGCCGAGCTGGCGGTATCCGTGGGCATTCCGACTTCACCGAACTTGACGCTCGGGGTGAACTTGCTGGGGGCATTGCCAAACACGCTGGACGCCGAACTCCCCGAGAACAGGGTGGCGAACAGGCCGATGCCACCGCGCACCACGGTCTTGGAATTCGGGCTCCAGGCGAAGCCAAAGCGCGGTTCTGAAACGATGGATTCCAGGCTCTGGTATTCGTTGTGCAAACCGGTAGTGATGGTCTGGTTGTACGGGACGCTCGCGCCGCCCACGTAACCCGCCAGGCCGAACTGGGTGTTCATGCGGGCGAAGCAGTTATCCAGACAGGCCGGGTTGCCGTCGTGCTCGATGCGGAAACCGAGCGTCAGCGAAACATTGCGCCTGACCTTCCATTCATCCTGCACATAAGCTCCCAGCGAGCTCATTCGGATGTGGGCGGCGTAAATATCGGGGAAGCTCTGGCCGAAGGAATCGCCCAGCCCCGTGGCGTTGATCTGGCCGGTAGTAAAATCGGTCAGATCGGAGAAGCTGTAGGTCCCCTTGTAAGCGCCGCTGGCGATGCTGGTATCGGTAATCTTATCCTTCCGGTAATTGATCCCGCCCTTAAAGCTGTGTTTGCCATGGATCCAGGTGAGGTCATCCACCAACTGAGCCTGGCCCACATTGCGGCCGTTGGGGAAGCCGGCGCCGACGCTGGCCCAGCCGGCGTCGCCGACACTGATGCTTTCCGGCATCGCCGCGGTGGTCTTGCCGAAATCGGCCACGCCGAAAATCGCCGTGTACCACATGGCGGAACCGATGAAGTTATTCACCAGGTTCGGCGAGATGGCGTAGGTATACGTCAACTGGCCCTGGTCGGAGGGCTGGGTGCTCTGCGAATTAAAGATCGGGCTGATGAAGCTCGGCCCGGTGGCCTGAAGGCCCCAATCGTAGTTGTAGCGCGCACTCAACTTCTGTTTGCTGGTGATGTTGTAGTCCGCGCGAAAGGTGACCAGGCTCTCCTGGTTCGTCTCGCTGGCGTTTTGTGCGAAGGCGTAACTGCATGGCACGGTGGTGCCGAAGACCCCGCCGCCGGGTGCGGCAATGTTTGCATTCCAGAAAGTGCCGGTGCCGCAACCGAGGTGGTTGTTGGAGTCCTGTAAGGGGCCGCTGCCGTTGGTTACCGGAACAGCGCCGGCTGCGCCGGCGGCGCCGGCGTACAGCTTAAACGCGTCCTGATAGAGCGTGACGGCGGCTGCGTCCACATGCGCCAGGGCATACGTCTCCATCTGCGGAGACGGCATGCGTACCGTGCCCGAAGTAGGCACGGCATACTGCAAGCTCTCATAATTGAAGAAGAAGAACAGTTTGTTCTTCTTGATGGGACCGCCGAAGGAGCCGCCGAAGTTATGGGAGTCGGAGCGCGGTTCCTGCAGGCCCGCCCGGTTGTTGGACCAGGAGTTGGCGTTGAAGATCTTGTCGTTGAAGTTGTGGAAGAGGTTGCCGTGAAAATTGTTGGTGCCGGTCTTCCCGATATAGTTGACCTGGGCGCCGCTCATGCGTCCGAAGTCGGAGCTATAGGCGTTGACGATCACGGATGCCTCGGCCACCTCATTGGCGCCGAGGAGGTTGTTGCTGGCGCCGGAGTTGTTGATATTGAGGTAGGGGTCCATGTCGTCGGAGCCATTGAGGGTGAACAGGTTTGCGGATCCGGGAATGCCGTTGGTGACGAAAGTGTTGGAACCCTTGCCTTGGATGACCCCGGGGACGGTATAGGCGATAGTGGTGATATCGCCGCCGCCGGCCGGCAACTGCATCACTTGCTGGGTGTTGAAACCACTGGCCAGGTTGGCGTTTTCCGTCTGCAGAATGGCGGCCTGGGCCTGAACCTCAACCACTTCCACCGAGCCTTGCACGGCGAGCGCGAGGTTGATGGCAGTTTCGTTGCCGGCAATCAGGGTGAATTTTTCCACCTTGGATTTCAGGCCGGTGGATTCGCCCGTCACGAAGTAATCGCCCGCCTGGAGCAGTGAGAAGCGGTACGTGCCGCTCGGACTGGTGAGCACCGAATGGGTTTCGTTGGTATCGGTGAACTTGACGGTGACCTTGGCGTTGGGCACGACGGCCCCGCTGGCGTCGGTGACAGTGCCCACGATGTCACCGGTAGTCATTGTCTGGCTGTGCGCGGCAGGCGCGCCCAGCACCAAAACCATTACACACAGGCCGGCAACTGCCAGCCACGAACGCTTTAAATACACTGATCCCCTCATGTTAAAGACCCTCCTTGGTCTCGAAACTAACCTCTGCTTAACCTACCCACAAACAGGAGCAAGAAGCCGTCAGCGCAAGAAAAAATGCCGGACTCCAAATGATTCGTGTGTAACCCCTTCAGTGCTTTTGCCGTAAACCCCGAAACCGTCACGACGGTTCCTTGCAATTAACAAACCTGCGTATGGGTAATATGGATATCACTGTTTCGTTACGAATGCAACTGGTGGGTTAATCAACACATCGAGCCCGGGCCCCAAAGCCCCGCGCGCCTTTGTATTAAAGTAGGGAACGGTCATGGCGGAACGCTCTTTCAAGAGGGAAGTTGAGAAACTGCGGCTGGGCGATGGCGAGATCTTCCACGGCGAGGGCATCCTCGCCGTCACCAAGGCCCTCTTGCAGTCGGGAGTATCCTATGTCGCCGGCTATCAGGGCGCGCCCATCTCCCACCTGATGGATGTACTCACCGACGCCAACGATATCCTCCGCGAGCTGGGGATCCTCTTCGAGCACAGCGCGTCCGAGGCGTCCGCGGCAGCCACCCTGGCGGCGTCGGTGCACTACCCGCTGCGCGGCGCAGTGACCTTCAAAAGTACCGTGGGCACCAACGTAGCCTCGGACGCCCTCGCCAACTTGGCCTCGGGCGGAGTGCGGGGCGGGGCGCTGATTGTGGTCGGCGAGGACTATGGCGAGGGTTCCAGCATCATGCAGGAACGCTCCCACGCGTTTGCCATGAAGTCGCAGATGTGGCTGCTGGATCCGCGACCCAATCTGCCTTCGATTGTCCGCGCGGTGGAACACGGCTTCGCGCTATCCGAGGCCAGCCACACCCCGGTGATGCTGGAACTCCGCATCCGCGCATGCCACGTCCACGGGCGCTTCACGGCGCGTAACAACGTGCGGCCCCAGTTCACGCTCCGCGACGCCATGGAGCACCCGGTGCGCGATGCCGGCCGCATCGTGCTGCCGCCCGCCAGCTACCGGCACGAACAGGAGAAGGTGCGGGAGCGGTGGCCGGCCGCGCAGCGGTTCATCCGGCAGCACGGATTGAACGAGTGGTTCTCTGAGGGAGCCCAGGATTTCGGGATCATCCTGCAGGGCGGGATGTACAACACCACGGTGCGCGCCCTGGAGTTGCTGGGGCTTTCCGATGCGTTCGGCAGAACCAAAGTGCCCCTTTATGTTTTGAACGTGACTTATCCGCTGCTGGATGAGGAGATCCTGCGTTTCTGCGCGGCGAAGCGCGGCGTACTGCTGATCGAAGAAGGCCAGCCAGATTTTATCGAACAGAGCCTCAACTCCATTCTGCGCAAGGCCGGCCTCGCTACCAAGGTGCACGGCAAGGACGCCCTGCCCATGGCCGGCGAATATACGCCGCTTGTGGTGATCGAAGGGATTTCCAAGTTTGTCGGATGGTACGCCCCGCGGCTGGCGGCCGCGCAGGCGGTGGCGCAGCACATACACGCGCGTCCACCGTCCTTCTGCACGGGCTGCCCGGAGCGTCCCCTCTTTACGGCGATGAAGCTGGTGGAACGGGAACTCGGCGCGCACCACATGAGCTGCGACATCGGCTGCCATTTGTTTTCGATTCTGCCGCCTTTCAACCTCGGCGCCACCACCATGGGCTACGGTCTCGGCTGGGCGGGCGCGGCGGCATTTCATGCGCCGCAGGGCGGCAAACGCGCCGTAGGCATCATGGGTGACGGCGGCTTCTGGCACAACGGCCTCACCAGCGGCGTGGGCAACGCCGTGTTCAACCAGAACGACAGCCTGCTCGTGGTAGTGGACAACAGTTACACGGCCGCTACCGGCGGGCAGGATATTCTGTCATCGGCCGNNGTGGGTGCGCACGGTGACACGCACCTACGATCTGGCGTGGATGCGCGATGTATTGCGCGAAGCGCTCACCACCAAAGAGGCGGGGCCCAAGGTGATTGTGGCCCAGAGCGAATGCATGTTGAACCGGCAGCGCCGCGAGGAGCCGGTCGCGCGCAAAGCCGCCGCGAGCGGCCAGCGCGTGGTGCGCCAGCGATTCGGCGTGGACGCCGACACGTGCACAGGCGATCACTCCTGTATCCGGCTTTCAGGCTGCCCTTCCCTGACCATTGCGCCGAACCCCGATCCGCTCCGCAGAGACCCGGTGGCTGCCGTGATCGACAGTTGCGTCGGCTGCGGCTTGTGCGGCGAAGTCGCGCACGCCGCGGTCCTGTGCCCCTCGTTCTATCGCGCCGACGTCATCTCCAATCCGAGCGCCTGGGAGCGCTTCCGTGCACGCGCCAGGAGAGCGGTAATCGGAGTCCTCGAGACGTAGATGGAAGCGAAAGCCATCACCCTCGCCATTCTCGCCATGGGCGGCGAAGGCGGCGGCGTGCTGGCCGATTGGATCGTGGACCTGGCCGAGCACGGCGGATACCTCGCGCAGACCACCTCTGTGCCGGGCGTAGCGCAACGAACTGGCTCGACGATCTATTACATCGAGATCTTTCCCGAATCCGAGGCGCGTGCCGCCGGAATGGATCCCGTCCTGGCGCTGATGCNNTCGAGCGTGGCCTCGTAACACCTCGCCGCACCACCTTGATTGCCTCCACGCACCGCGTCTATTCCATGGCGGAGCGCACCGCGCCCGGCGATGGACGGGTGGATTCGGCGGCCCTCTTGGATGCCGCCCGCGCTTCTGCAAAGTACTTTGTGGCGCAAGATTTCGCGGCCGTCGCGCGGAACGCGGCGAGCGTCATCAGCGCGGCGTTGTTCGGAGCATTAGCTGGGGCAGGCCCGCTGCCTTTCGCGCGCGAGCAATTTGAGGAAGCCATTCGCAGAAGCGGAGTGGGAGTCGAAACAAGCCTGGACGCGTTTCGCGCTGCCGCCAACGGGCATGTGCCTCCCCCCGTGGCTCCAGCTACCGTGGCGCGGCTGGCGCCGAGGATCGAGCGCGAGTTTCCGCATGAGTGCCACGAACTTTTGCAGGCCGCGTTCGATCGCCTGATCGATTATCAGGACGATCAATATGCCGCCGAATTCCTGGACCGCTTAGCTTCCGTTCGCGACCGCGACCACGGCGACTTTGCGCTGCTGCGCGAAACCGCCCGCTACCTGGCGCTTTGGATGTCGTATGAGGACGCCATCCGCGTCGCCCACTTGAAGGCGCGCGCCGCGCGTTTCGTGCGCGTGCGCCAAGAGGCTCGCGTGGGACCTGCGCAATTACTCGAAATCCACGAGTACCTCTATCCGCGGGTCGGCGAACTGGCGGACATCCTGCCGGCCGCCGTCGGCCGCTGGTTGCTCACCACTGGATGGGCGCGCCGGTTCGTGGAACTGCTGACCCGTAAAGGCAAGATCGTCCAGACCACCTCAATCAACGGCTACCTGAAGCTCCACATACTGGCCCGCATGCGCCGTTGGCGCCGGCGCTCACTCCGCTTTCAAACCGAGCAAACGAAAATCGCAGAGTGGCTGGCCACCGTTGCCGAGCTGGCCGAGGACGACTATGCGCTGGCCTGCGAAGCGGCGGAATGCCCGCACCTTCTCAGAGGCTACGGCGACACCCATTCTCGCGGCGATGCCGCCTTCGAAAAAGTGATGGCCGCTATTGCGGAGCTGCGTGGTACTCCCGGCGCCGCCGCGCGCCTCCGAGAATTGCGCGAAGCCGCGCTAGCGGAGACCGGTGACAGTTAAGTCATCTGGGCTATTTCGCCTTCAGCGCCTTGGTAATGGTTTCGATCTCGCCGGCCGTGACGCCTTTGGCCGTGGCGTGCAGCACCGAAAAGAAATGCGCCACTTCGACATCGGTATCTGGGAAGCCGATATTGCCCTTGGGTCCTTCCGACGTAGCCAGGACCTTGCCCTGCGCATCGATCACCGCAAACCACGGAATCCCGTCGATGCCATCTTTCGATCCCAGCCGGCGGGCCAGTTGTTCCGAGCCTTCATTCTTCTCGGTGTCGACGGTGACGACGGAGTAGTATTTGGCTAAGATCGGAGCGGCCTCGCTCTCCTGGAAAAACTTCTCCATCTTCTTGCACCAGCCGCACCAATCGGCGCGGAACTCCACCCAGCCGAGTTTGCCGTTGGCGGCCAGCGTGGGGAGCGACTGCGCCAACACCTCGGTAGCCGGCGCGGCCGGGAAGAATTCCATCAGGATGGCCTTGAACTTGGCCATAGCGATGTGCCCGGTCTCCAGAATTCGCGGCGCGGTGATGGTGGCGACCAGCTTCCCGTCCGAATCCAGTACGGTGATCAGCATGGCATTGTCTTTGGGCAGATTGGCGTGGATCTTCTTCGCGAACTCCTGCACGGCCGCGGCATCCGCCACGGTGATGGGAACACCGATGTAGCCGGTGAGCAGATGGGGCAGATCGGGATCGCTGTGGATCGCCTCGTGAACGTCGTCGCAGAGGGTGCACCAGCTTCCTTCGTACAGCACCGCCAGGCGCTTATGCGAACTCTTTGCCTCTGCCAGTCCGTCGTTGAGAGCCTTCTCGGCGGCCGCGTCGGGCGCAAGCCACTGGGGACCGGCGGGGCGAGTTTGTGCCGAAACGAAGCGCGGCGACAGAATCACGAGAGCGAAGAGCAGACTGTTACGGAGTTTCATACCGACCTTTCTGATTGGGCCTGAACCTATTCTAGCCACAAGCCGCTAAGATGTGGTTTGTGAGGAAGCCCCAATGAACCGCCGCACTTTTCTCGCCGGAGCCAGCGCCGCCGCCGCGCTCGGCCGCGCCCAGAATTCGGCGCCCGCCGTCCCGCCGCGCCGCACCTATTCCCTCAATCGCAACTGGCTCTTCGGAACCGACGCCGACGAGTCCAAATTCAGCCGCGTCACGTTGCCGCACACCAACGTGGAACTGCCGTGGCACAGCTTCGACGACAAGGCCTATGAGTTCGTTTCCGTCTACCGGCGGCACTTCCGCGCGCCGCCGGCCTGGAACGGCAAGCGGATCTTTGTGGATTTCGGCGGCGTCATGACCGCGGCCAAGGTGACCATCAACGGGCACCACTTCGAGGAGTACCGCGGCGGATACACGCCGTTTTCCTTCGAATTGACGGAGCATTTGAAGTTCGGCGCGGACAATCTGCTGGCGGTGGAAGTGGATTCGACCGAGCGCGCCGACATTCCGCCCTTCGGCGGCAGCATCGACTATCTCACCTTCGGCGGGATCTACCGCGATGTCGAGCTGCGCGTAGTGCCCAAGACGCACCTGGCCAACGTCTTTGCCAAGCCGGTGCGCGTGATGGCCAACGATCGCGCGGTGCTGGTGCGCTGTTATTTGGACGGGCGCGTGGATCAGCCGCTGACCATCACCGCCGAGTTGAGCGATGGCGAACGCGTTTTGAAGAGCGCCACGGCGACGGTAAAGACGGCCGCTGAGTACCACGACGTGACCCTCGCAGCCATCGGCGACATTCAACTGTGGGACCTCCATCGCCCCAAGCTGTATCAGGTGACAGCGCACCTCGACAATGGCGACGCGCTCACGGCGCGCATGGGATTCCGCGAGGCGCGATTCACCGACAAGGGCTTCTACCTCAATGGCGAGCACGTAAAACTGCGCGGCCTGAACCGCCACCAGACCTTCCCTTACACTGGCGGGGCCATGCCGGCGCGGGTGCAGGCCCGGGACGCCAAAGTGCTGCGCCAGGAGCTGAAGTGCAATATCGTGCGCACGTCTCACTATCCGCAATCGCCGCACTTTCTGGATGCCTGCGACGAGGCCGGATTGCTGGTGCTGGAAGAGATTCCCGGGTGGCAGCACATCGGCGATGCGGCGTGGCAGGACCTGGCGGTGGACAATGTCGGCCGCATGATCCGGCGCGACTGGAATCACCCGTCCATTGTGCTGTGGGGGGTGCGCATCAACGAGTCCGCCGACAATCACGAGTTCTATTCGCGCACCAACGCCCTGGCGCACTCACTGGACGATTCGCGACAGACCGGCGGGATTCGCAACCGGCCGAATTCGGAACTGCTCGAAGACGTTTTTACGATCAACTATTTCGGATTTCCGTTGCGGCCGCCCAGCCACCCGCTCTATTTGAACACCGAGTTCAACGGCCACATGTTCTCCACCAAGCGGTTCGACAATGTGGAGCGCGTGGCGGAGCACGTGATTCGTCATGTGCGCGTGCACGATCAACTGGCTTCCGACGAACGGTACGCGGGCGGCATCGCCTGGTGCGCCTTCGATTACGCTTCGCACCGCTATTTCGGATCGGGCGACCGCATCTGCTATCACGGCGTGAGCGATATCTTCCGGCTGCCCAAACCTGCGGCCGGTTTCTACCGGTCGCAGTGCGATCCCGAAGAAGAGGTCGTGATCGAGCCCGGCTTCTTCTATGCCTGGGGCGACCGCGGCAGCGGCAACGGTCCGGGCGTAGTGCCGATCTGTTCGAATTGCGATCACCTGAAGGTCTATTACAACGGGCGGCTTCTCCTGGAGGCCGACCCGGGTCGCAAGACCTATCCCAATCTCAGGCACCCGCCATTCATCGTGAACCTGACCACGCTCTCGTTCGGTAATTGGGGCGATTTGAAGATCGAGGGCTATCTCAAAGACAAACTCGTGGCCACCAGAATGCTGTCGGGCAGCGGCACCGACGATGTGTTGGTGGTGAAGCCCGACGACGCGGAACTGGATGGCGACGGTCGCGACGCCACCCGCGTAGTGCTCGCCGTGACCGACCAGTTCGGCAATCTGCGCCCGCTCGCGAGCGGCGCGATTCAATTGAGTCTCACGGGCCCGGGCCAGATTGTTGGGGAGAACCCATTCTCTCTGAGCGGCGGCGCGGGCGCGGTGTGGGTCAAGGCCAAAGAAATCGCCGGGACCATCCGCCTGGAAGCCCGCCATCAATACCTCGGCAGGAAGGCCGTGGAGATTCGCGTGCGCGGGGTGGAAGCGGAATTAGTTTGAATGCCGCGCATAAATCCAGCCCATAGAAACTTTGGATGTGCATAGCGCAATGTAAGGGCTTACTATTAGAGAGAATCAAGTTGAATCCGGACCCATCCGATAGCCGCATAAGCGTACCTGATCGCACGTAGCGCTTCAGTACACATTAATACATCGAACTTAGAGGAGAATTAACTCACATGAAGAAATCTCTGTTTCTAGCAGGACTGCTGTCTTTTTCGAGCCTGGTTTTTGCCAGCGCCAAATCTTATCCCGTAGTGATTGACTCAGCCGCAAAGGCGGGCAGCGCACAGTTAGTCAAAGGCAACTATACAGTACAGGTGGAAGGCGACAAGGCCGTCTTCACCGACGAGCACCGCAAGACGGTCTCTGTTTCCGTGAAGCTCGACACCGGCAAAGGCAAGAAGTTTGCATACACCAGCGTGGAAGCAACTCACAAAGATGGCGCGGAGATCATCACGTCGATTCACCTGGGCGGATCCACCACTACCATTGAATTCGGCGACTAACTGGGATCACAGGCGGCGCCACCTGCCCCTCTTCAGGGCTTTCCTTCGTCCCTGTTCACCACTTATCAGTGCGAAACGGAGCTGAGGGCAACCCGGCGGCGTTGTAGAGATTGCAACCTTCGGGATAGTTGTCCCAGGCGTAGCGCACGGCCTGCGGCACAGTGACGTCCGCGCGGCTCACCACGACGGTGTCGCCATCCAGGTGCGCCTCGGCATCGACAAATTTCCGATCGGCGCCGGCCACCTGGAACCACTTCAGCGGACCACCCTTGGCAACCAGGCCGCCACCAAGGTGCGAGAACTTCAACCGGACGGCGCCTCGCTCGATGCGCATCGACTCATACACCGGACCCGAAAACTCCACCTGCCGATGATACACATTGGCCAGAGCGATGCGGATGAGGCGGTCACCTAAGGGCTCTTTGTTGTGCGGATGCACGTCTTTTTCGTCGCCGATATCAATGGTGACGGCCATCCCCGTGTTGGGGAGTGAAAGCACCGCCGCCTGGCCTTCCCGGACCCGCGGGTTGTTGCTGATGTTAGCGAGCGCCGCCAGTTGCACTACGTAGAACGGGAAATCTCCTTCTCCCCAAAGCGCGCGCCACTCGGTCACGACTGCATTCTGCACGTGCGGATAGAGAGTGACTCCAGGATCGCCGCCCACAATCGATTCGCCCTGATACCAGATGACACCGCGAATGGCATACGGAATCGCGGGGTGAATCATGCCATTGAACAAGACGGTGGGCTGGTGCTGATCCTGCACGGGATCGCGCTGCTGTTTCGGCGGCGGTCCGAGGCGCGCGTTGATGGTCTGCGGCGGGGCCGGAGCCTGATCCCCCGGAGCTTGCGGATTCTGGCGGTAGAACGCGACGGCCGCGTCGAATCCATCGAGCATCGGCTTCAGCAGGGGATCGGCGGCCACGGTTTCGCGAGGCAGCCACGCTTCGGCCGTGCTGGCACCGTAAGCGAGAACCAACATGCCGACCGGGGTATCGAGCTCCTTTTGCAGGTTGCGGCCGAAGAGGTACGCCACCGCGGAAAAGCCCGGCACGGTCTCAGGCGTGCAAACCAGCCATTGGCCCTGCAGGTCCGCTTGCGGCTCATAACTCTTGAGGTTCTTGCCGGTGAACATGCGCAGCTTGGGATAGTTGGCAGCGGCGATCTCCTTCTCCTCGTCCACCAGACCGGCGTACGAAGCCGCTTTCTTCGAAACCGTGAAGGCCATGTTGGATTGCCCCGAGCCGAGCCAGACCTCACCCACCAGGACATCCTGAATCGTGATGGTGTTGGCGCCGGCGATGGTCATTTCATACGGGCCGCCAGGTTTCAAATCCGCCAGGCGGACCATCCATTTGCCGGCGGCATCCGCGGCAACCTCCCGCCGCTGCCCGTTCAACAGGACGGTTACCTGCTCCCCCGCCCCGGCCGTTCCCCACACCGGAACTGGCATCCCGCCTTGCAGCACCATGTGGTCGCCGAAGAGAGCCGCGGGTTTGACGGCCGCTGCCAAGGGGAAAATCGAAAGAACCAATAGCACTGCACCCCGTGCCTTCATTCAGGCCTCCCGAGGTTCATTCTCGCAAAGAATATCCCTTCGGGATATGGAAATGAGCGTATTGTAGATTGAACCGAAAGGAACTCGGGCGATGCGGCATTGCCATAAGATGAAAGTGATTCTCTGTTTTCCGCTGCTCTTCGCCGTCGGACTGTGGGCTGACGAAGCCCAGGACCGTGCGGGCATCGACAAGGTGATCGCCGCCCTCAATGACCCGGTCCGGCGTGCCGGGCTGTTCACGAAGGATGTGGATTCTGCCGTGGATTTTGACCGGCTGGTCGACCTGCATACAACCAACTCTTCGTCTTATAGCGCCGTGATTGGAATGAACGAGACGTGGACGGAGATGACGGTGCCGCATGTGATGAGCGGGATCATCCGGTTCATCACGCCGGATGTCGCGATCGTGGACGGCGCCAGCACGGTCGAGGGAGCGGTGACGCTCGCGCGGAGTGTGCCGCTCCTGTTTGTGATGAAGAAAGAGGGAGCGGAGTGGCGGATCAGCGCGGTCCGGGTGCTGACCGCTCGGGCGGTTGTGCGGTCACGGGTACTTTAGCAAGGAGCCTGCGGCCGGGATGCGGGTGATTCTTCATGGGCATATTCGTTCCCTGTTGGGAAGTCAGAGAGGTGGCAGAAGCTGTCGCGGGCCATCCAGGAGTTGTTGGCGATCCTTTGGACACAACCTGCCCACACTGCGTATGACCAGGCGGTTATCCAGGGTGAAGAACTTCATCCGAACGACGCTCGGCATCTTCAATCCCGCGGATTGATGGTCGATGCGAATATCGAGCGGCCACGGCTGATTGCGTGCGTCGGTGATCGTTGCCATCACGGTGTGGCCCTCCGCGTTGAAAGCGTGTCGGCTCAGCATCGCGGCAGCATACGTCCTTACCTCGTTACGGCAAGGCAGCGCGAGGCAGGTTGTTCAGGGCGAAAAGGGGATGCATTTCCGGCCAGCGGAAGACCCAGGCTGTGACCGACCCGAGACATAGGTAACAGAACGTTCCGGAGACATGGGTTACACTTTTTGGCTCGCAAGGGGGCGGGAGGTGGATGCCATGGAAGGAATATTCTGCGATGGACGAACGAATGCGGTTTGGAAGGTCTGAGCGACCGGACGCGACGACCGTTCCGCTATGCCAACCAGTTGCCCGAGCAGCTGGAAGCCGCCATCGTGGCAGCCAAAAAGGAGAAGCCCCACTGGGGCGCCCGGAAGATCCGCGAGCGCCTGTTACGGCGCGTGCCGCATGCGGTTAAGATTCCGGCCTGCAGCACGGTTCACGCGGTCCTGGATCGTCATGGGCTGGTGAGCCGCGCTACCAGATCGAGAACCCGCACCGAGGGCACGCCACTTTCTGAGGGGTCGAGCCCCAATGATCTGTGGTGCACCGATTACAAGGGCGAGTTGATGCTCGCCGACAAGCGCTACTGTTACCCGCTGACCGTCACCGATCATGCCTCGCGGTATTTGCTGCTCTGCGAAGCCATGGAATCGAATGCCGAGAAGCCCGCTTTCACTGCCTTTGAGCGCCTCTTCAAAGAACGGGGCCTGCCACGGGCGATCCGTTCCGATAACGGCGTCCCCTTCGCTTCCCCCAACGGGCTTTTCAATCTCTCCAAGCTTTCCGTCTGGTGGTTGCGCCTGGGCATCAGCATCGAACGCATTCGGCCCGGCCATCCCCAGCAGAACGGCCGCCACGAGCGCATGCATCTCACCTTGAAGAAAGAAGCCACTCGGCCCCCCGTGGGCGTAAAAGAAGTCGAAAGCGGTATCTGGCTCGTCAGCTTTATGGACTATGATCTTGGTTATATCGACCTGGAGGAAAAAACTCTGCAACCCCTCGACAATCCCTTCGGCCCAAGAGTGTCACCCATGTCTTAGGAACAATCTGTTACCCATGTCTCCGGTCCGGACAAATTTCTTAGTGGCGGAGAGAGTGGGATTCGAACCCACGTTANNTCAACCACTCGGCCATCTCTCCGGTCGGGGAAAAAGCGTCAGCCTGCGGTTCGCAAGCTGCCTCCAAGAAGCTCTTATCAGGATATCACGCCTCCGCCACAGCTTAGAATGGAGTACGGTGAAATCCACGATCCTTTCCCGGCGGGCACTGCTGGCGGCTGCCTCCGCGGCGGTGGGGTGCAGCAGGAAAAAGGCTACGCCCATCTCCGGGTATTGCTTCGTCGCCAACCAGGGCAGCCGGTCGGTGGCGGCGGTCAATCTGGAGAGCTTCCGCGTTCAACAACAGATCTCCCTCGATAGCGGGCCCACCGCAGTAGTGGCCCATCCCTCGAAACCCAAGGTCTTCGTGCTGGCGCCCGATGCCGGCACGGTTTATGAAATCGATGCGGCCACTCTCGCGGTCAGCCGCCGCGTGCGCACGGGCAATCTGGCGGTGGGGATGTTGATGTCTCCCGCCGGCGACTCGCTCTGGGTACTCTATCGCGATCCGGCCATGCTGGTCGAACTGCCGCTCGATTCGCTAAAACCAGGACGCCGCATTCGTCTGTCGTCGCCGCCCGACAGCTTCGATCTCGTAACCGTCAAAGATAATAAGGATAGTCGCGTGCTGGCGGCCATCGCCAGCCGCACCGATCGCACCATAGCGCTGGCATCGCTTGGCCGCGCGGTTGTCGAACGGACCATCGCCGCCGGCGCGGAGCCCTCGCTCATCAGCTTCCGGCAAGACGGCCTCCAATTGATTGCCGGAAACGGGCCGGAGCACAGCATCACCATCTTCGATGTCGCCACCGGGAAGACGGTCGTCCGCCTGCCGCTGCCGCTCGCGCCTCGCCATTTCTGCGCCACCACCGGCGGCGGCCAGCTCTTCGTCACCGGCGACGGGATGGATGCAGTGGTGGTCGTATTTCCATACACCACGGAGGTCTATCAAACCATCCTCGCGGGCCGGGCTCCCGGGGCGATGGCGGTGACCGACGATCCTAGCGGCCCTTCGTACCTTTTGGTGGCCAACCGGGAGACCAACGGAATTACGGTGCTGGACATCATCGATTACAAGCTGGTGGCGATCGTGTCGGTTGGGCAGGGGCCGAGCCAGATCGTGATGACGCCCGCGCCGGAGCGGCAGTACGTGCTGGTGCTCAATGAGACGTCGGGCGATCTCGCGGTCATCCGCACCAGGGCGCTGGCCACCACACCCAATGGTGCGCAGCGGCGCTTGAAATCGGCGCCGCTCTTCACACTGATCCCGGTTGGAGAGCGGCCGGTGAGCGCCGCCGTGGTCACGCTATAAGTTGCGCTAAAGCAAGCTCCTTGGCCGGCTACTTCTTCTTGCCCTGCGCCGCCACCGCTTCCATCGCCGCCTTCACCTTCTCCGGATCTCCCAGATAATAGTGCCGGATCGGCTTCAACTCATCATCCAGCTCATACACCAGCGGCATGCCAGTNNCGGATGGCCGGAGCGATGGTCGAGTGCCATAGTGGCAGGAAGCGCGCAACGGTGTCTTTGAGGCACTCCGTGAGCGGCAGTTCGGCCTGGCTGAGCTGTCGGTAACGCGGGTCGTGGCCGGGGAAGCGCGGATCGTCCGCGGTGAGCGGGGGCGGTGGGATGTCGTAGCTCCGCCGCCACACTTTCACCTGGGCCTCGCCGAACTTCGCGGCGGTCTCGGCCTTGTTGAGGCCTTGCAGCGCGCCGTAATGCCGCTCGTTGAGCCGCCACGAGCGGTGTACCGGAACCCACATCAGGTCCATTTCATCCAGCACCGTCCACAGCGTTCGGATGGCCCGCTTGAGCACCGAAGTGTACGCCACATCGAAGGTGTAGCCGCCAGCCTTGAGCACCTGGCCGCCTTCCGTGGCTTCCTGGCGGCCCTTATCGGAAAGATCGACGTCGGTCCAGCCGGTGAAGCGGTTTTCCCGGTTCCACGTGCTTTCGCCGTGGCGTACCAATACGAGCTTGATCACTGGCGGAATGCCTTTCTGCCCAGAAACTGGGCCGCTGCGCCGAGTTGCTCTTCGATGCGCAGAAGCTGGTTGTACTTGGCGATGCGGTCGGTGCGGCTGGCCGAGCCGGTCTTGATCTGGCCGGCGCCGGTCGCCACCACCCAATCGGCAATGAATGGATCTTCCGTCTCTCCCGACCGGTGCGAAACCACGGACGTGTAGTTGGCCCGCGCCGCCATGTTCATGGCTTCGAGCGTCTCCGTGAGCGTGCCGATCTGGTTCACCTTGATCAGAATGGAATTGGCGATGCCCTGGTCGATACCGCGCTGGAAGATGGAGGGATTGGTGACGAAAATATCATCCGCAACCAGTTGGATCTTCTTGCCGAGCGTGTCGGTGAGAAGCTTCCAACCCGCCCAATCCTCTTCCGACATCCCGTCTTCGATCGACAGAATGGCCGGATACTGGCGCACCCAGTTGGTCCAGAATTCCACCATCTGCTCGGAGCTGCGCTGGCTCTTGTCGGATTTCTTGAAAACGTACTTGCCGTCCTGGAAAAACTCACTCGCGGCCGGGTCGAGACAGATGCCGATCTGTTCGCCCGGTTTGTAGCCCGCCTGCGTGATGGCTTCGAGCACCGATTCAATGGCCTCTTCATTCGACTTCAGGTTCGGCGCAAAGCCGCCTTCGTCGCCCACCGCGGTGGAGTAGCCTTTCTTGGCGAGAACTTTCTTCAGCGTATGGAAGACCTCCACGCCCATGCGGAGGGCCTCGGAAAACTTCACCGCGCCGAAGGGGGCGATCATGAATTCCTGCACGTCCACGGAGTTGTCGGCGTGCGCGCCGCCATTGATGATGTTCATCATGGGAACCGGCAGGGTGGCGGCGCCGGCGCCGCCCAGATAGCGATAGAGCGGCGCGTGCTGCGCATGGGCCGCGGCCCGCGCCGCGGCCATCGAGACGGCCAGAATGGCGTTGGCGCCCAGCCGGCCTTTAGTGGGCGTCCCGTCGAGCGCGATCATCAGCCCGTCGATCTCGGCCTGCTGGCTGGCATCTTTGCCGTGAAGCGCGGCGGCGATCTCGCCGTTGATGTGGCTGACGGCCTTCAGCGTGCCTTTCCCCTGGTAGCGCGCTTTGTCGCCGTCTCTCAACTCGACGGCTTCGTGTTCGCCGGTCGAAGCGCCTGAGGGCACGGCGGCCCTTCCGGTGCTGCCGCCGGCCAGGCACACATCCGCTTCTACCGTAGGATTGCCGCGGGAATCGAGGATTTCGCGGCCGATGATTTTTACGATGGTGGTCAAAGGATGGCTCCTAAAAAGATTTCGCCACCACGACGATGCCGCCGTCGGTGACAGAGTGGCCCCGGGCGCGGTCTTCATCCAGGTCAAAACCAATCACGCTGGACTCTGGAATCTTCACGCCGGTATTGATGATGGCGCGGCGGATACGGCTATAGCGGCCAATATCCACGCCGGGCATCAGAATCGAGTACTCCACTTCACAATAACTGTTGACGCGGACTCCCGGGGAAAGCACGCTGTGCAGCACCCGTCCCCCGGAGACGATCGATCCCGCGCTCACAATCGAATCGATCGCCACTCCCATGCGCCGGCCTTCCTGCGCGAAGACGAATTTCGCGGGCGGTTGCTGCGTGACGTTTGTGCGGATGGGCCAGCGGCGGTCGTAAAGATTGAACTCCGGGACCACGTTTACCAGATCCATGTTGGCTTCGTAATAGGCGTCGAGCGTGCCGACGTCGCGCCAGTAGCGCGATTGCTTGGCGTTCGGGTCCCGGAAATCGTAGGCCGTCACGTGGGCCTTTTTGAGGACGGCGGGAATCACGTCTCTGCCGAAATCGTGCGTGGAATCGGGGTTCTGCGCGTCTTCGTGGAGCGCGCGCAGCAGCACCTCGGTATTGAATGCGTAGATTCCCATCGAAGCGCTCACCATGGTGGCGTCGAAGCGCGACCGCGCCGGGTTCCCGTGCTGGGGTTTCTCCTCGAATCCTACGATGCGGTAGTCCGTGTCGATCTCCGCGATGCCGACGCGGTCTGCCTGCTCCGGCGGGATGCGCAGCGTGGCAATCGTAATGTCGGCGTCGTGCAGGCGATGCCAGTCCAGCATCTCCTGGTAGTTCATTTTGTAGATGTGGTCGCCGGCAAGAATCAGCGTGTGCTCGGGAGCCTCGGCCTCAATGCTTTCGAAGTTTTGGAAGACCGCGTCGGCCGTGCCCAGGTACCAATCCTCTCCCACACGCTTCATCGGCGGAATGATTTCGATATACTCGTGCAGCTCGGCGGAAAGGATGTTCCAGCCGTCGCGGATGTGACGGGCCAGGTCGATCGATTTGTACTGGGTGAGAACGATAATACGGCGCAGGCCCGAATTGATACAATTGGAGAGGGTGAAGTCAATAATGCGGTAGGCCCCACCGAATGGAACCGCAGGTTTGGCGGTGTCCTGGGTGAGCGGAAACAGGCGCTCGCCGGCGCCGCCCGCCAGAAGAATCGCTAAGACATTGCTCATTTCAGCGTAAACCTTTGAAAAGAAAGCGAATCAGGTTGAAATAGCAGGCTGGGCCGAAAAGAGTTTGCAACTTTGAGCTTGACTTTGCCTATCAACCACATATGATATCAGTACCTACTGTGCGAAGTGTAGTAATTTTGGGGATCGGGCTCACTTCAGGTGACGCAGGGTTTCGCAACGCCAATACACTGCATGGGAATTTTGGTCGGGTTGGGAGGTGTATTTCGTTTGGCTGAAGTAAAGCTTCAGGAGGGCGAAACCTTAGAAAACGCTCTCCGGCGCTTCAAGAGAAAGGTCCAGCAGGAAGACATCATTAAAGAGGTCAAGAGACATTCTTTCTACTTGAAACCGGGTGAGAAGCTCCGGGCCAAGCAGGCGCTGGCCCGCAAACGGAACCGGAAGAAGAATCGCCGGGAAATTGAGTAATTGGGCAACAGAGGGTGGGATGCGAGTCCCGCCCTCTTTCCAACAACAGTACATGTTGTTAACGGGGACAGGCTATGGCGGAGTTTCAGGACCGAGTACTCAAGTGCGCAGACTGCGGGGCGGATTTCGTTTTCACAGCGGGTGAACAACACTTCTTCCACGATAAGAATTTCAAGAACGAACCCAAGCGCTGCAAGACTTGCAAAACCAAGCGCCAAGGCGCGGGTGGAGGTTTCGCCAAAACCGAAACCATGACCACCTGCTCCCAATGCGGGCGCGAAACCACTGTGCCTTTCAAACCGACACAGGGCCGTCCGGTGTATTGCCGCGAGTGTTTCCTCAGCCGCAAGGCGGCGGGCTTATCCACCAGCGCGGCCGCCGGGGGCTAACAGCCCTCACCAGCGCAACTTGCCTTCAGCGGCCGTCACACACTGGCCGTAGACGCGCACCAGTTCGCCGGCCACGCGCACCTCAATGACACTCGGCCGTCCCATGGAATGGCCTTGTTCGATCCACACCGTGGTGTAATCCTTCATAAACCGATGCTGAATCAAATGGCAGGCGAGGGGCCCTGCCGCGCTACCCGTGGCTGCGTCTTCGGGAATTCCTTCGGTCGGATTGAAAAAACGAGTGTGCGGTCCCGGATCCAAACAAAATAAGTAACAGCCCTGGCCACCGGCCGACCTCAGCACGCGCGCCAGTCGCGGCAGATCGGGGTGCGCCCGCGCAAGGGCATCGCGGTCCTTCACGGCCACCAGTAGATGCGCGGCTCCGGTGGAGACCACCTGCGTGGGGATCCGGTCGGGGGTGAGATCGCGTTCCGCCAACCCCAACGCAGCCGCCAGTTCCTTATGGCCGATGTAGACCCTGCCGAACACCGGAGCAGTCTGCGTCAGCCCCACGGACACCAACCGTCCTCCCTCGCAATCGATGCGGACCGGCAGCCGGCGCGTTCCAATCTCCTGCACGAAATCTCCGCCGGAATCGCTCAACCGCAAACGGCCCGCTTCGGCCAGCCACCACCAGGCTCCCAGCGAATTGTGCCCTACCCCGAAGACTTCAATGCCGGCGGCGGTGAAGGAGCGCAGACGCCAGTCGGCGCCGGGCGCGGTTGCCGGCAAGATAAAAGTAGTTTCGGACTGGTTGAACTCGCGGGCGATGCGCTCCATGATCCCCGGATCCAACTCCTCGGCGTCCGCCACCACCGCCAGCGGATTGCCCGCGAGTGGTTCACGCGCGAAAACGTCTACCAGGAAGAACGGAACCACGCCGCTCATTGCGCTCCCGCGCCCCCGCGACTCTTGGGCAACTGATTGAAATACAGGATGGCGTTGGCCAGCATGTTGAACTCGCCCAGGTTCTGCCAGCGGTAGCAGGGATTCGTCGCGAACAGGATCACGCGTCCCTGTCCCACCGGGACATCCAGAATCGCCGGCTTGCCGCGCGTTTCCGCCACGCCGCGCATCAATCCACTCAGTACCGAGCGATCGGTGCCCGTATACTGCATCAGCACCCATTTGGATTGGTCCTCGGTGGGCACGCGCAGCAGCGGACCGTTGGCATAACGCACCGGCACGGTCTTCTCCGGGTATCCGTAAAAAATAGGATGCGTGGGCTGCTCGATCACCGCCTCCACCACCGGTCCGGGGGCGTAGAACTGCGCCGAGGGACGCGCGGCATCCACCGCGCGCGTGATGCCGAACTCGGCCGGGAAAAAACTCGCCGCGCCGAGCGTGATGAGCACGCCGCCGGCTTTGACGAATTTCTCAAGCTCCACCACGCCCTCCAGGCCCATGCCGCCCGTGATGTCCGCCGATTCGCCATACATCCCCATCGTCGGAAACTCGGGGGTCTTGTCATACGCCAGTGCCCTGCCCTTGGACTCGACATCGAACACCAGCGACTTCGCGCTGCGGCCCTGGCTCGGAATCACGATCACGTCGTAGGCATCGTGCAGGTTTCCCTTTCGCACGCGCTCTTTGTAGATCAAGTCGTAGGCAAACTCGAAGTGATCGAGCGCATAGCGCACCCATCCAACGTCCTGCGTGCTGCCCCACGTCGAGTAGATCGCCAGTCGCGGCGGATCCGCGGGCCGCTTCTGCGCGTTTGGCAACTGGCTCAGCGCCACTGCCTGGAGGCCCAGCTTTTCGATCTCGCTGGTGACGCGCGCGCTCGAGGGGATCAGCAGGGAGCCCGCCGGCAGTTCCGTCGATCCGCTCTTGAACGGCTGCGCCAACGCGTCGTAGGTGAGATCCTTCAAGCGGTACCGCAGCGTGGCCAGCGCATTCGCGCCATTATGCAGCACCGCGGTCCATGGACCGACGCCCTTCACGGCTCCGACGATCTCCAGTTGGTCCACAGGTTGCACGCGTACGTCCAGCACTGCGGCGTCGGCCGTCTCCACCACCTGGGCCTGGCTCATCAGCCCCATGGTCCAGCCCGTATCGTCGTAGGTGCGCAGGCCGGGGTCGGGGAACTGCTGCTTTTCCAGCAGGATCTTGGCCAGCCGTCCGTATGGCTGATTGCGCTTGACCACCAGTGAGCCTATCGGAAACGTTCCCTCCTTGAGCTTGATTTCCTCCGTGACGCGCCCTACTTCAATCCCTTGTATCCGGAGTATGTTGACGATGAAGGCGACACGCGTCATGTCGTGCTGCCCTGCCGGGATCACGTACCCGAAGGGCGCCTGCTTGCTGCCCGAGTCGATGGAGTTCCGGCTCTTGTCATAGAAGTTTTCGAGCACCGTCTTGGCGAAGCCGGCGGTCAACTCCAGCGCGGAGAGCACCCCCGTCTCCATGTAGTTGGTGTTGTTGCGCATCGACCATACCACCTCTTTATAAGGTGGCAACGGGCGATACCATTCCCGCGTCGTCATACTGCCGCCGCCGCCTTCGGCTCCGGCTCCCGCGGGTGCATCCACCGTGCGCTTCATGGTGTTGGCGCCGCCGTTGCCGAAAGTCTCATACATGCGCAGCATCCCGTTGTGGTTCGACGACATAAAGCCCAGGTAACCCGGCGACCACATATCCACGAAGGCGTGCGTCCACACTCCCGGCATGCCGAACGAAATCATGCGCGTCATCTCAAAATTCGAGAACCAGGGCAACTCGCCGTACAGGATCGGGTCGAGGGTCGGATTCTGCGGCGCCTGTCCGCTGAAGGTATACAGGAAGGGTTCGGACTCGTGCAGGTCGTGCATGATCGGCGGGTGCCACTGGAAGTAAAACTTCAGCCAGTTGCGCATGGTGACCTGCGAATAATTGATGTCGCGGTTGTTGTCGTGAAAGATATACTTGCCCCAGTAAGGCGGGCCGGGCTGGCGATCCTCCTCGGTCTCTTCGCTGATCTTGTAGCGGTAATACCAATCCACGTAACGGTCGCGTCCGTCCGGCTCGGCCGCGTTGATCACCATGACGATGGTGTTGTGCCGGATCTGTTCGTAGAGCGGCGATTCGTCGGCCGCCAGCCGGTACGCCAGTTCCATCATCATTTCCGGCGGCCCGGTCTCGGCGCTGTGCAGCCCGCCCGTCAGCATGTAGATCGGCTTGGCGAGCCCGATGATGCGGTGGGCTTCCGTCGCGGAAAGCCCGCGCGGATCGGCCAGTTTCGCCAGGTATCCTTTATAGGTGTCCAGGTCGCGGATGTTCTCTTCGTCGGAGATCGCGACCGCCAGACACTCGCGGCCTTCGTCGGTGGTGCCGGCCGGGAGAATCTTGACGCGCTTCGAGGCCCCCGCCAAAGCCCGGTAATAGCGGCTCAGATCCGCCACCCGCGTCAGTTTCTTGGGCGCGCCGGCATAGTAGCCCAGCACATCCTTGGGGGTGGGCACTCCCGCGGCTTTGGGAAGATGGTCCACCAGCGGGCTCATGAATTCCGGCTGCGTGGTCCATTCCTTGACGAGGCGGGCGTACTCCTCGTCTTGAGCCTGTGGCTTCGGCTGAGCAAGCGCGGCGACCGTCACACCGCCGGCAAGCAGCGATAACACGAGAATGCGCAGTTTCATGGTTCATCAGACTGTATCACAGCCCTGGAAGGGTTGAGGAAGCGGGCGCAAAATGCGCTAGCCTACAGAAGTGAGGCCATTTATGAAATCGCTTGCATCGCTGCTACTGGCGGCGGGTCTGATTCCCACCGTGTTCGCCGCGCAAGGCCGCGCCGCTCGCCCGCCCGCCGCGCCCGGCCCCATGTTGAGCGGCGGCACTCTGAGTATCGATACACCCGGCTTCACGCTGAAGCTTGTGAAATCCTCGCAAACCGTCGCCGCCATGGAGCCGAAAGCCGCGCCAGGCTTCGATTTCACACCGGGCGATCTGCTCATCGAGCGCTCGCAGAACGGCTACTACCATCTGGGCGACCTCGACCTGCGCCTGCGAAAGGCCGCCGGCGCGTGGAGCGATTATTCCACGGCGCTGGCCCGCACTCCGGTAACGGCGCTCGCGGCATCCGGCTCCGTGCTCGCCGCCGCCGACCTTGCGCCTACACTGNNCTGCGTTTCCTCTTGACTAACAAATCCTCCGGGCCCGTCGAAATCGGCGCGCTCGGCATCCCCATGGTTTTCGACAACGTGCTCACGGGACGCTCGCTCGACAAGGCCCACGCCGTCTGCTCCTTCTCCGACCCCTACATCGGCGAAGATGCCGGCTACCTTCAGGTCACTCGCCTCAGCGGCCAAGGGCCCGCGCTGCTCGTGATCCCGGACGGCCACACCCCGTTTGAAGCCTACAATCCCATCCTGCAAACTCCGCGCGCCGGCGGAGCCTCCCCTCCTAAGGTTTTCACCGACCCCACGCCCCGCTCCAATACCTTCGAAGGCTTCTTCGATTGGATGGTGCACACCCAGGCGTACGCCGAAAACGAATGGAAGAACGTCAAGCCGTGGAACCCGTCGACCATGCTGACGCTGGCCCCGGGCCAATCGAAGACTTACGGCGTGCGGTTCCTGCTGGCCGCCAGTATCCGCCACATCGAGCCCGCTCTGACCGCCAACAACCGGCCCGTGGCCGTTGGCATTCCCGGATACATTCTGCCCATGGACGTGGATGCCAAGCTGTTCCTCAACTATTCCAAGCACGTCAAGTCGGTGGAAGCGGAACCGCGCGGCTCGCTCACCGTGGCGCGTGCCACGGTGGCTCCGCCGGACTGGAATGAGTACACCGTGCATGGCAAGACCTGGGGCCGCTCGCGCCTGCTGGTGACCTACGAAGATGGAACCGTGCAGGCCATTCAGTACTTCGTCACCAAGGCGGAGATCGATGTCGTGAGCGATCTCGGCCGCTTCCTCACCACTAAGCAATGGTTCAACGATCCCAACGACCCATTCCATCGCGGCCCGTCGGTAATGACTTACGATCGCGATGAGAACAAGATCGTTACTCAAGACACGCGCGCCTGGGTGGCGGGCCTCGGCGACGAAGGCGGCTCCATCTGGCTGGCCGAAGCCATGAAGCTGTTCGGCCAGCCTGACAAGGCGCAAATCGACCTCTACCAGCAGTTCATCGACAAAGTGGTCTGGGGCGGCTTGCAGGAATCCTCGGGCCCGCGCCAGTACGCCGTGCGCAAGAGCCTCTTCTACTATCAGCCCGACCAGATGCCCGCCGGCTTCTACCGTAGCGATTTGAATTGGACAAGCTGGACAAGCTGGAACAAAGCCCAAGGCTTCGACGCCGTGAACCGCTCCTACGACTACCCGCACGTCGCCGCCCTCCACTGGACCATGTACCGCCTCGCGCGCAACACCACCGGGCTCGTGACCAACCACCCCTGGGACTGGTATTTGAACAACGCCTACCAGACCGCGGTGGCCATGGTGAAGTTCGCGCCGCAATACGCGCGTTTCGGCCAGATGGAAGGCACCGTCTTTGTCGAAATCCTTCGCGACTTACAGCGCGAAGGTTGGACCACCCAG
Source organism: Bryobacterales bacterium (assembly GCA_003152325.1). GTDB lineage: Bacteria > Acidobacteriota > Terriglobia > Bryobacterales > Bryobacteraceae > PALSA-129. The sequence goes on from PLZX01000155.1 coordinate 61,875, forward strand.
GCCGCCGACCTGGAAGCCCGCATGAAAAAACGCACCGACGAATGGACCCGCCTGGCCTATCCCTTCGGTAGCGAAATGCCCTGGGATTCCACCGGCCAGGAAGAGGTCTACGCCTGGACCAAATACTTCGGCGATCAAGCCAAGGCCCAGGTGACTCTCGACGTGATCCTGGCCTACATGCCGGCCGTGCCCCACTGGGGTTACAACGGCAGCGCACGGCGCTACTGGGATTTCCAGTACGCCGGCAAGATCCAGCGCATCGAACGCCAGTTGCACCACTACGGCTCCGGGCTCAACGCCATCCCGGTGTTGAGCGAGTACCGCGATCATCCCGACGATCTCTACCTGCTGCGCATCGGTTTCGCCGGCCAGATGGGCGCACTCGCCAACATCGACCAGGAGGGCTTCGCGTCGCCGGCCTTCCACTCCTTCCCCGACACGCTCAAACCGGACGCGATCTCGGGCGACTACGCGCAGAACTTCTTTGGCCACGCGCTCAATACCGCCGCTTACGTGGTGAACGACCCGCACTTCGGCTGGCAGTCATTCGGCGGCAATCTGGAATCCACCGCCGCCAAGGTGACGGTGACCCCGCTCGATTCCTTCCGCATGCGCGTCTACATGGCGCCCTACGGTTTGTGGCTCACGCTCGATGCCGGCCGCTTCGAGAAAGTGGAAGTGAATCCGAAGACCGGCGCCATCCGCCTGGGTTTCGCCGCGGCTGACGCACACTCGCCCGCCGCGCGCCTGCGCGTGGAGCAACCGGCCACGCTGAAAGGCGTGGGCACGTACGCGCCTTCCGGCTCACCCGCGCAGGAGCGCGGCGCTTATGTGATTCCGCTGCAATCCAAGACCACCTGGGTGGAACTGACGGCCAAAGCCAGATAGTTCGCTCGCGCTACGCCGGACCGGTGGCCGTGGGGTCCTGCTGCATCATCCCGAAAATGTGACCGTCCAGGTCTTTGCAATAGGCCAGCCAGCCCACGCTCGGGATCGGCATCTTGGGGACCACGCACTCGCCGCCGTTTGCGGCAACGGTCGCGAGGCTCTCATCCAGGTTCGGCACCATAATCGAATTGACGCACGGCTGGTCCGGATGTTGCTTCGGCATCAGCCCGCCGTTGATGCCCGGAGTTCCCTCCGGACCCGTCGTGATGAGCCAATAGGGTCTGGCGTCGCCGCCCCATTTCAGGAAAGTCCAGCCGAAAACAGCCTTGTAAAAGGCCATGGCTCGTTCCGGGTTGTCCGAAGGTATTTCGAAGTGTGTGGGTCTGGGCATGTTGAAATTCTACCCCCATTCACACAAAGCTTACATGTACATGCCGCCATTGACCGCCAGCACGTGGCCGGTGATGTAGCCGGCATCTTCGCTGGCCAGAAACTTCACGGCGGCGGCGATATCTTCCGGCGTTCCCATCCGGCCCAGCGGCACACTGGCCAGAATCTTCTGTTTCACCTCGTCCGGCAGCCCCTTGGTCATGTCGGTGGCAATGTATCCGGGCGCGATGGCATTCACGGTGATGCTGCGCGAGGCCATTTCCTGCGCCAGAGCTTTGGTGAGTCCGATCAGGCCGGCCTTGGAAGCGGCGTAATTGGCCTGTCCCGCCGCGCCCGCCTGTCCCACCACCGACGCGATGTTGATGATACGGCCCCAACGGTTCTTCATCATGGAGGGCAGCACCTGCTGCGTGCACAGAAACGCCCCCTGCAGGTTGATCTTGAGCACCAGCTCCCAATCCGCCACCTTCATCCGCACGGCCAGGCCATCGCGCGTGATGCCCGCGTTGTTCACCAGAACGTCGATGCGGGTCTTGTCCGCCAGCACCTTGGTAAAGCCCTCTTTGATGGATTCCTGCGACGTCACGTCCAGGTTCAAGGTCATCGCCTCGCCGCTGCACGCGCGGATTTCTTCCGCCACCAATTCGTTGTTTTCGATCTCTGGCGACGCCACCACAATATCAAAACCGGTCCGGCAAAGTGTCAGGGAAATCGCCCGGCCGATACCGCGGCTCGCACCCGTGACGAACGCAACTCGATTGAACATTCTTTCTCCTCAGGATGTACTGGTATTAAACTCAATCATAGCTTATGGCATATCGAGATCTCCGCGAGTTCATCCGCGCCCTGGAAGATAAGGGCGAACTGAAGCGCATCACGGTCGAAGTGGACCCCATCCTCGAAATCACCGAGTTCGCCGACCGCGCGGTGAAAAGCGGCGGCCCGGCGCTGCTGTTTGAGAAGCCCAAGGGATACGGCATCCCCGTGCTCATCAATGCCTTTGCCTCCATGCGCAAGATGGAGATCGCGCTCGAAGTGGCGTCGGTGGAAGACATTGCCGCCCGCATCGTGGAGTTTCTGGAGATGCGCATGCCGGAGGGCCTGATGGGCAAGCTCAAAATGCTGCCCAAGCTCGCCGAGATGGGCGCCTTCTTCCCGCGCATCGTTTC
>PLZX01000155.1:64439-64656 GCA_003152325.1 Bryobacterales bacterium
GCAGTGGCCATTGGCGCCGACCCCGCCACCATGTATTCCTCCATTCTGCCGCTGCCGCCCGACCTCGACGAAATGATGATCGCCGGCTTTCTGCGCCAGAGCCCCGTCGAAATGGTGAAGTGCGTAACCTGCGACCTGGAGGTTCCGGCCAACGCCGAGATCGTGCTGGAAGGTTACGTGGAGCTGGGCGAGCTCCGCACCGAAGGCCCCTTCGGCG
>PLZX01000159.1 GCA_003152325.1 Bryobacterales bacterium
TATCCGTACATCCCGGAAATGGGATGGGAAGAATCGGGCTGGATGGCGGCACGCGCCGGGCGGCGGGCGCTCGCCATAGCGCTTACCGGAATGCTGCGTTCGGGCGAGATCACACGCGCGCGCGCTGCGGAGCTGGCGCGCATGGTGTTGCGCGACAACGCGCGGGCGCTTTACGGTTTGGCCGACGGACGCGCCGCGAAGTAGAGTTCGACGGCCTGCTGCAGCGGCGGCAAGGGGTCGAGGCCCAGGCGTTCGATCTTGGCGTTGGAGAGCGCGGAATACTTGGGGCGCCGCGCGGCGGTGCGGTATTCGCGCTCGTTGGTGGCCAACAAGAGCGGTTCCAGATGCGCCACCTGGAAAATGGTTCGCGCGAACTGAAACCAGGAGATGGGCGTGCCGCCGCCGATGTGGAAGACACCGTTGAGATCGCGATCCACCAGGTCGATGGTGCGGGCGGCCAGCAGCGGGGCATAGGTGGGCGAGGCGACATGGTCTTCGACCACGCGGATGGGCTGGCCGGCGCCGGCCAGACGCAACATGAGTTCGACGAAGTTGCCGCGCGCGGTGTGGAGTCCGCCGGGGCCGAAGACGCCGGAAGTGCGGACCACCGTGGCGCGATCGAGATAAGCCTGGGCATACAGTTCGCCGGCCAGTTTGGAGACGGCGTAGGCGCCCAGCGGATGGGTGGGGTCGTCCTCGGTGTAGGGGTGGTGGGCGCGGCCGTCAAAAACGTAGTCGGTGGAGAAGTGGACCAGGCGGGCGTCCATCTGCCGGCAGGCCAGCGCGAGGTTGCGCACGGCCAGGCCATTCACCAGGAAGGCGGCTTGCGGCTCCTTTTCGGCGATATCCACCTGATTATAGGCGGCCGAGTTGAACACCACGTCGGCATCGGACTGGGCGAGCGCACGTTCCACTGCGGAGGCGTCGGTGATATCGACCTGTGTGCGCTCCCAGCCGGTGACGGCATACCGGCGGACTTTGAGTTCGCGGACCAGTTCGACACCCAACTGGCCCGACGCTCCGAACACGACTGCTCGACGGCTCATAGGAAGACTTCAGGATAACGTTTTTCGGCGNNGCACCTTAAGGTTGGACCCGGGGAGCTTGCCGAGAGCCTTGTCGATCATGCGGCGGCCCTTGCGATCAGTGATCAGGATGGTACGCGCATTGCGCCCGTTGGTGGATTTCAGGAGCCGCCTGCGAAGCGGCGCGGGAACATCGTCGACCGAGCGGTACACCCGGTCGGGACCACCGGCTGAAATCAGCACGGAAGAGGTTTGGAACAGGCCCGCGGCTGCAGGGTTCCGCTCACCACAACCCGGGCAGCGTGGCGCTGACTCTTTGAACTCACGGCCGCAACGCGAACAGGCCGTCATGCCACTACCCGCGGGGCGCGCGGCTTTGCGACCAGGGCGTCTTCGTTGCCGAGGTGCTCCTGCACCACCTGGATAAAACCCAGAGCGGCTTTGGAGAGCGCTTTGTCTTTGCGGTAGATCAGGCCAAGGCGCCGCACCAGCGGTTCCGGCGCGAGCGGGAGCGCGTGGAGCTTGCCGGCGGCAATCTCTTCGCGGCAATTGGTCACAGCCAGGAAGCTAACGCCCAGCCCGGCCATCACGAAGCGCTTCATCATCTCCGTGGAGTCCAGTTCCATGGAGATACGCATTTCGTCTTCCACCGGCTCCAGCCACTCATTCAGGCGCGCTCGGGTTTTGCCTTCTCTCGAAAGCAGGAGGAAGTTGCCGACAACGTCTTGTGGGGTGACGGATTTCTTTCCGGCCAGGGTGTGCCCGGCGGGAACGATGAGGCGGATCTCGTCGTGGTAAATGCTCACCACCTGCAGGCGCTTCTCATCGGCCGGAAGCTGCGTGAGACCGAAATCGGCGGAGTTGTCGAGGACGGCAGCCACCACATGCGAGCCGTATGAGCGGTCGACCTGTAGTTGGATGGCGGGAAAGAGATGGCGGTAAGCCGAGAAAACTTTCGGCAGGATGTAGATGCAGGTGGCCTCATTGGCCGCGATGACCAGTTCCCCCCGCGGATTGGTTTCGAGCTCGGCGATCGCGTCCTGCACGCGGCGGCGGAGGTCGAGAATCTGTTCGGCGTAATCGGCGAAGATGCGTCCCGCGGTGGTGAGGGAAATGCGGCTGCCGAAGCGTTCGAACAGCTCGGCGCGTAATTCCTGTTCGAGTTGGCGCACTTGCGCACTGATCGCGGGCTGCGTGCGATAGCAGGTTTGGGCGGCCTTGGAAAAGCTCTTCAGCCGGACGATTTCGAGAAAGGTATGGAGCTGATCGAAGTCCATAAGCGGCCGGCCCGCGAGCTGGAACCGGCGGTCCAGTCAAAATTATGAATCGGCAGGATAGAAATAATGAATTTCACACGCGCCGGGCGTGATGGTAAGTATTGTACCAGAGGCTCCGGGTGGTGCGGTTAAGGAATGGGATTGTCGCAGATCGCAGCGCCGCACCATTCACCCGGGCCGGACGCCAAGCCCAGCGCTCACCGGCCTAGGACGGTTCTTCGGAGGCTCTTTCCGCCTCGGCGGCGGCTTCCGGACCGGCCGCCTTGGCTTCCTCAATCAAACGCTCGGCTTCCTCCACCCTGGCCCGCGGCACCTTCACTTCGAAGCCCAAAGACGGGAGTGTCGAGTTGCGCACCAGGATGGACGGGATGCCGTTCGACTCCAGAACGCCCTGAATCATGTCGGCCTCAATTTCAGCGTCCACGATGGGTGCGTCATAGAGCGTGACCATGTCCAAATCGGTGGAAGGGTCGAGTTGATCGTCGCCCGCGGAATCTTCGTCGTGTCCGGGATCTTGCGCCATGCCTACAGGATATCGCAGAATATCCATAGAGGCCCCCATTCCCATGACTGACGAATTTGATGAGCGGACGGAAGAGAACCAATCGAGCTTCGCTGGCAACGTAGGGTGGTTTCTGGCGGGGGCGTGCATCGGCGCGGCCGTCGCCGTTTTGTATGCGCCCAAGAGCGGCAAGCAAACCCGGCGGTACCTCGCCGGCAAGGTGCAGCAGAGCAAGGATGCCGTCGCCGACACTAGCAGCAGCATCGTGGAAGCCAGTCGCGACATGTTTGAGCGCGGCAAGCAACTGGTGGATGACGCCGCCGATCTGTTCGAGCGCGGCCGCAAACTGGTCAAAGGGTAAGCGGCCGGCATGCCCGTTCTGGGCGATTTCGAAATCCTGCGGGTGAATGAGACCGCCTACTGGTGGGACGGCGGGGCACTGTTCGGCGTGGTTCCCAAGACGCTGTGGAGCCGCAAGATTCCAGCGGATGAACTCAACCGCATTCCTTTGGCGTTGAACTGCTACCTGATTCGCACGGGCAGCCACAACATCCTGATCGAAACCGGGCTCGGCGATAAGCGCGACGCGCGCGAGCGGGAACGGATGCGCATCCCGGCGGTGACCGAATCGCTGCCGGCGGTGATCGCGGCACAGGAGATCGATCCCGAAACCATCGACATCGTCATCAACAGCCACTTGCATTGGGACCATTGCAGCGGGAATACGATTCTGCGTGGAGACTCGGTGGAGCCGGCGTTTCCGCGCGCTCGCTACTATGCGCCACGCGGCGAGTGGGAGCATGCGCAGGAGCGTAACGTACGGGACGCCGTCGCCTATATCGACACCAACTACGATCCGCTGGTGGAATCCGGCCAGATGATGCTGGTGGAGGGCGACTACGAAGTGGCCCCGGGCGTCTGGATGCGGACGGCGCCGGGCCACACCCGCGACATGGTGGTGGTGACCGCCGAGAGCGCCGGTGAGACGTTCTGCTTCCTTTCCGACCTGGTTCCGACGATCGCCCACCTGCCGCCCACCTGGATGCCGGCGTTCGATCTGTATCCGCTGGAAACGATCGCGAACAAGACGAAGTGGCTACGCGCGGCGGCGCAGGGCAACTGGCTGTGCGCCTTCGGCCACGACGCCGCGGCGTTTGCGCGAATCGCGATGGATACGAAGAAGCAGTTCATCGCCGTGGCGGCGTGAGATGCAGATTGTCCTCGTAGAGAGCGCTGAGCAGATCACGCAGGTGCGCGAGCTATTCGAAGAGTATTGGGCGTCGTTTGGCTTCACGCCGTGCTTTCAGAATTTCGGCGCGGAAGTGGCCTCGCTGCCGGGCGACTACGCGCCGCCGCATGGGCGCCTGGCGCTGGCAGTGATCGATGGGCAAGCCGCAGGCTGCGTGGCGCTGCGGCGGTTTGACGCGGCCCGATGCGAAGCCAAGCGGCTCTTCGTACGGCCGCAGTTCCGCAATCAGGGTGTGGGACGGGAACTGCTCGACTGGGTGATGGCGGAGGCGCGCGCCGCGGGTTACCGCGAAATGGTGGGCGATACCATGCCCGTGATGGAGAAGGCTCTGGAGATGTACGATCGGCTGGGCTTTGAGCGGACGGAGGCTTACTCCGCCCATCCGACGCCGGGAGCTATTTTCCTGCGGTTGAAGCTCCTGGTTTGAAGCGCTCGTCGATTTC
>PLZX01000142.1 GCA_003152325.1 Bryobacterales bacterium
GAAGATCACTACGGCGACATGGATTTCAAAGTAGCCGGCACGCGCGAAGGCATCACCGGATTGCAGATGGATATCAAGGTCCCGCATGTGACCATCGCCATCATGAAAGAGGCGCTGGAGCAGGCTCGGCTCGGCCGGCTGCACATTCTCGACAAGATGTATGAGGCCCAGCCGAAAGCCAACGCCAACATTTCGCAGTACGCGCCCCGAATCTACACACTGCATATTCCGACCGATAAGATTCGCGACGTGATCGGACCTGGTGGCAAGGTGATCCGCAGCATCATCGAGCGGACCGGCGTGAAGATCGATGTGGAAGACGACGGCACGATTCACGTCGCATCCGCCGACGAGGCATCGGCCAACAAGGCGATCCAGATCATTAACGACCTGACCGCGTCGGCCGAGGTGGGCAAGACCTACCTGGGCACGGTGGTCCGCCTGGTGGATTTCGGCGCCTTCGTCGAGATTTTCCCGGGGACCGACGGTCTGCTGCACATCAGCGAGATCGCCGAAAACCGCATCAAGGAAGTCCGCGATGAACTCAAGGAGGGCGACCAGATCCTGGTAAAGGTGCTGGCGCTCGAAGGCAACAAGATCAAGCTCAGCCGCAGGGCGGTGCTCAAGGAGCAGCGCGAGAAGCTGGCGAAGGGCAAGACGCAGGAGTAAATCGGGTCTGGCAGAAACCAAAAGCGCCCCGGGCGGAAATCCGTCCGGGGCGCTTTTTGCATTTCGAGCCCCGTGTTATAGTCTTCGGGATTGACAGTATTAATTCGCAACCAGACACGCGGCACCATCCTGGGTGAAGCCATAGAACTCGCCGACACCAGCGCAACGCGGCGCACCGGCCTGCTCAAGCATGAACGGCTCGAACCGGGGCATGGGCTATGGATCGTGCCCAGTGAATCGGTCCACACGTTCTTCATGAAGTTTCCCATCGACCTGGTGTATGTGGACAAGCGGCACAAGGTGCGAAAGGTGAGACACTCGGTTGCGCCGTGGCGGATGTCGGCGTGCCTGTCGGCGCATTCGGTGATTGAGCTGCCGGCGGGCACGGCCGAACAGTCGGGAACCCAGGCGGGGGATGAGCTGACAGTGGAGCAAACGGAATAAAGGGGCGACGCTGGAGCGTTTCCGGCCAGTCTATCGTGCTGGGGAACACAAGCCGCTTAGTGATTCTTTGACGTGATGCCTCCAATGGGCCATCGACGCTTCGCGTAGTTGTCGCGTCTAAGAATGGTATGAGCGATAGTAATTTGGCCTCTGTGCCTTCTTTCCCGCTGGGTTCTCTCCGCCATATTTACGAAGACCTCGAAGCCGCACGCGACGTCCAAAGCCGTCTCCTAGCCTGCCGGCAGCCGCACCTCGAAGGCCTTGATTATTTCGGCGATTGCCGGCCGGCCGGCGAGATTGGCGGAGATTTCTTCGACTTCCTCCCCTTGCCGGCCGGTGGGTTGGCCGTCACCGTGGGCGATGTCTCCGGTCACGGCATCAGCTCGGCCATCCTGATGTCGGGATTACAGGCCTTCCTGCGCGGCCTGACGGCTCGCGGATGCGGAGAGATCGCCGGCGTGGTTGAGGATCTGAACCGGGCGGTTCACCAGACCTCTCCCGACAATTTTTATGCCACGTTGTTTTACGCACACTTCGACCCGCTGCGCCGCCAGTTGCACTACGTCAGCGCGGGGCATGAACCGGCCCTGCTGCTGCGCAAGCGCACCGGCTGCATGCACCGGCTGGAGTCCACCGGCACTGTGCTGGGGCTCACGGATCGTTCGCGCTTCGGGCGGCGGACCATGTCAATTGAAGCCGGCGACGTGCTGGTGGCGTACACCGACGGCATCACAGACGCCACCGATGCCGATGGCCGCGAGTGGACCGAGGCCGGCATCGGGCAAGTCCTCGAAAGCCACCCGGAGGCCCGGGCATCCCACCTGGTCGGCTTGATCATGGATGAAGTGGATCGCTTTGCCGGCCACTCCGGCCATGCCGACGACCGCACCGCCGTGGTCGTGCGCTTCACCGGAATGCTGGAGCGCGCCATCCCCGAAGAAGACAGCGTCGAACTCGCTTTCGCGGCCGCGTAACAGCCCCGGCCCTACCGCATGGCGTAGGAGCTTAGCACCTTCATGTAGTTGACGCGCTCGAAGGCGCCGGTTTGTGGGGCCGAGTTGCGGCTCATGCTTCCCTGCATCTGTTTGATCGAATCGTACTCGTGCTCGCCCATCCAGATCAGCAGCTCGGTGGCCAGCGTGTCCAGGTAGCTGATGCCGCGCTTCAGCAGCGCCGATGTCATCATCGCCACCCGTGCGCCGGCCATCATGGCCTTAACCACGTCCGTATGGCTGTGGACACCGCCGGTCAGTGCCAGGTCGGCCTTGATGTTGCCATAGAGCACCGCGATCCAGTGCAGGCGCAGCAGGAGTTCGTGCGAATTGCTCAGGATCAGGTTGGGCACTACTTCGAGCGCTTCCAGGTCGAAATCCGGCTGGTAGAAGCGGTTGAAGAGCACCAGGCCGTTCACGCCAGTCGCGTCCAGCTTGCGCGCCATGTTCGCCATCGAGCTGAAATACGGGCCCAGTTTCACCGCCACCGGGATCTTCACCTCCCGCTTCACGGCCGTCACCAGGTCGAGGTACTTCTGTTCCACCTGTTCGCCTGTAATATCGGGACCGGCCGGAATGTAGTAGATGTTCAGCTCCAACGCATCGGCGCCGGCTTGTTCCATCTGTTTGGCGTAGCTCACCCATCCGCCCCTGGACGTCCCGTTGAGGCTGGCGATGATGGGGATCTTGACCGACTGCTTGCACTTCGCGATGTGTGTCAGGTATCCCTCGGGACCCATCACGCGCCGCGTCAGCTCGGGGAAATGCGTCACCGATTCGGCGCCGACTTCCGAACCGGCATCGATGTACCGGTCGAGTTCTTCGCTCTCGTGGTCGATCTGCTCCTCGAACAGCGAGTGCAGCACCACGGCGGAGGCGCCCGCATCTTCCAGGCGCCGGACGTTGCCGATGTCCTCGCACACCGGTGAAGACGAAGCCACCAGCGGGTTCTTCAGCTTCAGACCCAGATAGGTCGTAGACAGATCGATGGTTTTGCTGAGGTCGATCATTTCTTCACCTCCGCGCCGTTAAAAGGCTCGTGCGCCATGTAGTCGTAAAGCTTCCAGCGGCCGGCCACGTCCTGTTGCGCCAGTTCCAGCAATTTCTTGGCCTGCTCCGGATTGCTTTTCACCAACATGGTGTAGCGGGTTTCGTTGTAGATGTACTCCTTCAGCGTAATGGAAGGAGCGCGCGAATCCAGTTGGAAGGGGTTCTTGTCCTGCGCCACCAGGTCGGGGTTAAAGCGGAACAACGGCCAGTAGCCGGAATTGACGGCGGCCTTCTGTTGCTCCATGCCGTTCGCCATGTCGTAACCGTGCGCGATGCAATGGCTGTATGCGATGATCAGCGACGGACCGTCGTAGGCTTCCGCTTCCAGGAAGGCCTTCACCGTGTGCATATCGCTCGCTCCCATCGCCACGCGTGCCACATACACGCTGCCGTAGCTCACCGCCATCATGGCCAGATCCTTCTTGCCCATTCCTTTGCCGCCGGCCGCGAATTTCGCCACGGCGCCGCGCGGCGTAGCTTTCGAAGCCTGCCCGCCGGTGTTGGAATAGACTTCGGTGTCGAGCACCAGGACGTTGACGTTCCGGCCGGATGCCAGCACGTGGTCCAGGCCGCCGTAACCGATGTCGTAGGCCCAACCGTCGCCGCCCACAATCCAGACGCTCTTCTTCACCAGCGCATCCGCCAGCGTGCTCAGATCGCGCGCTTCGGGAGTGTGGATTTCCGCCAGCTTCTCTCTCAACTGCTTCACCCGCTCGCGCTGCTCGACGATACCCTGCTCGGTTTTCTGGTCGGCGTTGAGGATGGCCTGCGCCAGGTTCTCGCCGATGCCGAATCCCAGCCGCCAGACCAACTCGCGGGCGTATTCCTGTTGCTTATCGACGGCCAGCCGCATTCCCAGGCCGAACTCGGCGTTGTCTTCGAACAGGGAATTCGACCACGCCGGCCCCCGGCCGGATTCGTTCTGGCAGTAGGGCGTGGTGGGCAGGTTGCCGCCGTAAATCGACGAGCATCCGGTCGCGTTGGCGACGAGCATCCGGTCGCCGAAAAGCTGCGTCATCAGCTTTACGTAGGGCGTTTCGCCGCAACCCGAGCAGGCGCCTGAGAATTCAAACAGCGGCTGCAGCAGTTGCACGTCTTTCACCTGGCTCATGGAGAGCGCCGTGCGCCCGGTCTCCGGGATCTTCAGGAAGAAATCCCAATTGGCCGCTTCGCTTTCGCGCAGCGGCGGCTGCGCCACCATGTTGATGGCCCGGTGCTTTACTTCACTCTTGCTCTTGGCCGGGCAGACCTGCACGCACAGCGTGCAGCCGGTGCAGTCTTCGGGCGCCACCTGCAGCGTGTACTTGCGGTCCTTCATGTCCTTCCAGCGCGCCGCAACCGCTTTGAACGTGACGGGCGCACCCGCCAGTTGCTTCTCGTCGTATACCTTGGCGCGGATCACGCTGTGCGGGCAAACCAGCACGCACTTGCCGCACTGGATGCACAACTCCTCATCCCACTCGGGGATCTCCAGCGCGATGTTGCGCTTCTCCCACTGCGCCGTGGAGACCGGGAACGTGCC
>PLZX01000122.1 GCA_003152325.1 Bryobacterales bacterium
CCGGAATCAAACTCCTGCTCCACTTATATGCCGGCCGTCACTACGGCTATTTCGGAGACGAGCTCTATTACCTGGCCTGCGCGCAGCACCTCGCCTGGGGCTATGTCGACCAGCCGCCGCTCATCGCTCTGGTGGCGAAACTCGTCCGTCTGACGCTTGGCGATTCCCTGCCCGCCATCCGCCTGGTGCCGGCGCTCGCAGGTACCGGCAACGTGCTGCTGGCCGGGTTGATCGCGCGCGAATTGGACGGCCGCCGTTTCGCACAGGGCCTCGCGGCGCTGGCGGTTCTGTGTTCCCCGGGCTTTCAGGCGCTCGACAGCCTTTTCACCATGAACTCGTTCGAGCCCCTCATCTGGATGGGCTGCGCCTACCTGGTGATCCGCATCGTCCGCACCGGAAACGCCAGGCTGTGGTTATGGTTTGGAATGCTGGCCGGCGTTGGTTTGGAAAACAAGCACTCCATGCTGATCTTCGGCTTCGGCATTGTCGTTGGGCTGGTGTTCACGCGCCAACAGCGCTGGCTGCGCTCGCCGTGGCTGTGGTTGGGCGGCCTCGTCGCGTTTCTGATTTTCCTGCCCAACCTGCTGTGGAACATCCAGCACCACTTTCCCTTCCTCGAGCTCCAGGAGAACATCCGGCGCAGTGGCCGCAACGTCAGTATGCCGCCGCTCTCCTTTTTGGGCCTGGAGATCCTGTCGATGCTTCCGTTGAGCGCGCCCATCTGGTTCGCGGGCTTGTGGTGGTTCTTCGGGGTCCGCGAGGGCAAACCCTTCCGCGTGCTGGGCTGGGCCTGGCTCACCGCCGCCGCCATCATCATGAAATTCAATCCCCGCGCGTACTACTTGTTCCCGGCATTTCCGATTCTCTTCGCCGCCGGCGGCGTCATCTGGGAACGCTGGCTCAGCGGCCCGCGCCTGCGATGGATCAGGCCGGTGTACGTCACTCTCATGATCTTGATGAGCGCGCTCCTCGCACCCACCATGGTGCCGCTGCTGCCGCCCGAGACCTACATCCGCTACTCGGCGGCCACGCACCTGCAGCAGCAGCGCATCGAGACCCGCAAACTTGGCCCCCTGCCGCAGCTCTTCGCGGACCAGTTCGGATGGCCGGAGATGGTGGCCGCCGTCGCCGGCGTCTATAACAGCCTGCCGCCCGATGTGCGCCCCCGCACCGCCATCTTCGCCAGGAACTACGGCCAGGGCGGCGCCATCGATCTCTTCGGCCCGAAGTACGGGCTTCCTCCGGCCATCTCCGGCCACCAGAGCTACTACCTGTGGGGACCCCGCGGCTACACCGGCGAAAGCGTCATCGTGATGGAGGGAGACCCGGACGATCTGGCCCGACTCTTCGCCTCGGTTGAGAAAGTAGCGCACGTCGAGCACCCCTATTCCATGCGCGATGAGCACTTCGACATCTACTATTGCCGCGGCATGAAGATTCCCTTGAGCGTGTATTGGCCGAACGTAAAGGTGTGGGACTAGCTACACTCGAAGATGACATTTCATCGCGGAGGACAGCCTTGCTAGCGCTCGGCATCGACATTGGCGGCACCCACATCAAGGCGGGAATGGTGGATCACCAGGGCGCCATTCTGGCCTCGCGCACCATTGAAACGCCGCCCGATCTCGAGGGTTTTGTGCCAGCCCTGCATGAAGCCATCCGGTGGCTGACGGAAGCCACGGCGCAGCCTGAGGGCGTCGGCATTGGCTGCAAGGGAATGATCAACCAGCAGAATACCGAGGTCGAGGTTCTGCCGGGCGCGCTGCATTATCTGGAAGGACTGCGGCTGAGCGACTTGGTCGGGCTGCCGCTCGAAGTGCCGGTTTTCGCCGACAACGACGCGCGCGTGGCACTCGCGGGTGAAATGGTATGGGGCGCGGCGCGCGACTTCCAGGACGTCATCATGCTCACGCTGGGTAAAGGCGTGGGCGGCGCCGCATTGGTAGGCGGCCATTTGCTGCGCGGCCATGCGGGCGTCGCCGGCCACCTCGGGCATATCACCATCGACCCGGATGGCCCGCCCTGCTCCTGCGGAAACCGCGGCTGTCTGGAGACGTTTTTTTCCGCACGAGCCATCGAAGGCGAAGCCTGGGCCGCAGTGCATCGCGGGTGCCCCTCGGTGTTGAGGAAACTGTTCCGCGAGCAGCCGCAACTGGCCACATGCCGCACCATTTTTCAGGCGGCCAGCGAAGGCGACGAGCTTTCTAAATCGATCGTGGCGAAAGCCACCCACAGCCTGGCCGCGGCCATCGCCGGGCTGCTCCACATCTTCGATCCGCAGATCGTCATCCTCGGCGGCCACGTAGCCGACGCCGGCGCGGACCTGCTGGTGCCGTTGCAGGAAGAAGTGTGGGCGCGTTCGCGCGGCCTGCTGGGCCGCGACGTTCCGCTGGTAGAGCAGCAGGTGGCCGACAAATCCGGCATCGTCGGAGCCGCCGGTCTGGTGATGTCCCCGCGCAATTGATCACTCATACCGCAACGCCTCCGTCGGGCTCAAGTGCGCCGCGCGGTTTGCCGGCAGAATCCCGAAGATCAATCCCACCAGGCAGGAGACGCCGAACGCCACTACGATCGCCACCCACGAAATCGGGATGCGGATATTGGCAAACAGCGCCACGCTCAGCGGAATCGCGACGCCCACCAGGATGCCGACAAGGCCGCCGGACAGGCTCACCATCATCGCCTCGGTGAGAAACTGCAACAGAATTTTCCGCGCGGAGGCCCCCACTGCCAGGCGCACACCGATTTCGCGCGTCCGCTCGGTAACCGTCACCAGCATGATGTTCATGATCCCGATGCCCGAGATCAGCAGCGTGATGGCGGAAACCAGCACCAGCACCACCGAGAGGATCAGCGAGATATTCTTGGCGGCATTCAGAATGGCGGTAAGGGTGTCCACGCGATAGCGCGCGCCGGGACGGTGGCGGGCTTCCAGGATCTCTTGCACGCGCCCGGCCACGCGATCCACTTCCTGCGGCGCGCGCACCTGCACATAGAGCGGGTCGATGCGCTCCACCGGAGTGAAGTAGCGCAGCACCGTAATTGGAATCAGGACCGTGTCGCGCTCCACCTCGGACTGGCCGAAGGTCTCGACTTTCTCGTGGAACGTGCCGATCACCGTGAATGGCAGCCCGTACAGCCGGATCACCTGGTTCGGGGCGGCGCCGCGCGAGCCGTAGAGCCGCTCCGCCAGGTGGTCCGTGAGCAGCGCGACTTTTTCCCGGCGGGTGACATCGCCCAAATCCAGAAAGCGGCCGGAACTGATCACGATGTTGCGCACGGCCTGGTAATCCTGATCGCTGCCGTTGACTTTCACGTCTTGCGTGCGGCCGTCGATCACCACCTGCGCGGCATTCGACATCACTCCGGTAGCGGCCACGATATCGGAACGAAGTTCCTGGCGCATCGCTTCCACATCGGCCATCTTGATGAAGTCGGCATCGGCGGTCACGCTGCTCGGACCGGTAACGCAATAGGCAAAAACAATGTTCGAGCCGATGCCCTCGATCTGCTCCAGAATGTAATCCCGGCTGGTGAGCGAGATGGTGACCACCAGGATGACGGACGCCGTGCCGATCACCATACCGAGAGCTGTGAGCAGAGATCGGACGGGATTGGCACGAAGCGCCTGTGTGCTGAACCGGAGAGCCTCGCCGAGAAACATGCGACGGGCTTAGCCGCCCTGCACCTGTCGCAGAAGCTTGGCGGCCTCGGCCTTGGGCGGGTCCTCGGGAGTGATTATAGCACTCATGTAACGCTTGAGTAATTCCCGCGCAACATCTAGATTATGATGTGCTTTTACGTAAATCTCGGCAGTCGCATACATTAACTTGGGACTGTTCGGTGAAGACTTGCCGGCGCGCGCCAGAACTTGGTCAGCCTCATCCAGGCGGCCGCGGCGGACCAGGAAGCGGGCCAGGTCAATGAAACGGCCCACTTGCTGCGGGGCCACATCCAAGGCGCGCCGCAGTTGTTCCTCGGCGCTCGAGTATTCCTTGCGCCTCTCGGCCAGCTTTGCCTCCATGGCGAGGCCTTCCGGAGGGCTGATTCTGCCAACCTGTCTCGCGGTGGCCTCGGCCTTTTCCGGCCCACCGCCCAAAAAGCCAGGTGCTTCCAGGTAGTATTCGAAGAGGTCGCTTTGGGCATCGAGGTTGGCGGGGTTCAAACTGACCGCCTTTTCGAAATACTGGCGCGTTTTGGAAGCGTAGCCGGGCGCCGTGAACGGGCTGGCGGTCTCCGCGCGGCGGCCGAACGCGCGGCCCAGCCACAGGGCATATTCCGCGTTCATGGGCTCAAGTTCCATGGCCTTTTCCAGGGCCTCGCTCGCCCTCTTGAACTCCCCTTCCATATAGTAGTTGCGCCCCAGCAGTGCGTAGACCCCGGCGTCTTTGGACGGAATCGCCAGTAAAACTTTAATAGATTGCTGGAAATTCGTGGAATTATATAACTTATGCGCCTGCTCATAGTCCGCCTCAGCAGCCCAAATGGCGCCTGCGGCAACCAGTATCAGAACGAACGGCTTCACCCTTCTCCACCTTCCTGCTTTCATTATATCCGCTGGATTCACCTGTATAGATGAATACGAAGGGGAGTGCGTTTCGGTTGATTACCGGGAGACGGCGCCGCCGGGATGGAGCTGGCGGTTGACCCGAGCCAACTCTTTGCGTATCAGGGGATTCTCGGGGTAATCCCTGGCAAGCCCCGCCAGCAACCTTTCGGCCTCTTCGGGGCGTTTTTCGCGGAGCGCAATCACCGCCAGCAGCATGCGCGCGAATGGGCCGTAATATTTGCCCTTCTGGGAGACCAGCGTCAGCTCCTCGATCCCCTTCGTCTTGCTGCCCTCCACGGAATCCATATGCACAAACCAGCGGAGGAAAAACGGCAGACTGCCGACAATATACTCGGCCGTTCCGAAGGTCATATAGGCATCGACGACGGGCGGGTTCAGCGCCAGCAGCTTCTTGGCCCAGATGTGGCTTTTCTTGGCAAGCGCGAAACTGCCGAAGCGCCGCTTCTCCACCAGCGCTGCGTAATCGGTTACCAGACCGGTCGTCATGCAGAGGGCCAGCAGACCGTCGGGGTCGTCGGGCTTGACGGCCAATCGCGCGTAGGCGAGTTTGTCGGATTCCGCTACCGTCTCGAAGAACTTCTGGCGGATCACGGGATCGGGAATCAACTTGCGGCGGTCCACCACCTTGTCGTCATCGGTGAAAAAATCGAGTTCGAGGATCTTGAGGCGGTCCAATTCGGCAAACAGGTAGGCGGCGCACTTGATGGCGAGAACCATGGGTGCTTGTGGATCGAGTTGATGCTGGCGGTCGAGGATTTCGTGGGCGCCCTTAAAATCGAAATTGTAGAGGTCCGTGTAGGCTGCCTGCAGCGCAGCTTCGGTATCGACAGTGGGCCCGGGATGAGTTTGAGCCGCGCCACAAGCGCTCAGCGCGACGATGAGAAAGGCAAAAATGCGCAACCAGCAGTATAACGCCTTTGCGGGCTCTTGGGTGCGCGGGCTCACTGAGACTACTCGACGGATTGCCGCACACCGCGGTTCCAGTTGCTTTTGCGGATAGCGATTTCTGTAAGGAAAAATGGCATAATAGCTCCCATCGAGGAGAACGCAGATGGCCCTACAGAGGTTGGTGAAAAGTGCATTGTGGATTGCCGCCGCGGGCCTGACCCTGCAACCGGCTTTCGGGCAGGCGGGCGGCAACGCAGGGAACCGGCCGGCGGTGCCGGCATCGATGGATACTGCGGCGCCGCCGCCAGTGCGCATCACCGGCAAGGTCATTCTGGAAGATAAATCGGCGCCCCCCACACCGGTTCTGGTCGAGCGCGTATGCGCGGGCTTGGCGCACCCGGAAGGCACCACGGACGCGAAGGGCAACATCGCCATCGACCTGGGTCACGACATCATCCGCGATCCCTATGCGATTCACGTGCAGCCCGGCATCGATCTGGCGCCGGAGGAGGCGGATCGTCCGTTCATGGACTGCGCCATCCGCTTCAGCCTGCCGGGGTACCGGTCGGACATGGTGAGCATGTCCACCGCCAAGCCGGTGGGCCACCCTTACCTGGGCACCGTCGTGCTGCATTTTGTCGGCAAGGTGGATGGATATTTGATCAGCCCGACTTCCCTGGAAGCGCCCAAGGACGCCAAGAAGGCCTTCGACAAGGCCCAAGAGGTGATCCGCAAGAACAAGCAGGCGGAAGCCCTTCAGAACTACCAGAAAGCCGTACAGATCGATCCGCAGTACGCCGCGGCGTGGTATGAGCTGGGAAGACTGCAGGCGGCTATCCATAAAGTGGATGACGCGAAGCAGTCTTTCAACGCCGCGATCAAAACCGATCCGAAATATTTGAGCCCGTACCTGCAACTCTCGGCGCTGGCGGAAGTGAGCGAGAACTGGCCGGACTTGGCCGAAGTAACCGGCCGGCTGATTGCGCTCGACCCCATCGACTATCCGGAGGCTTACTTCTACGGCGCGCTCTCCAACTACCGCACCCGCAAGATGGATGTGGCGGAAAAATTCGCGCGCGACGGGCTGAAGGTGGACTTGGATCACCACTTTCCGCAGACCTACCAGTTGTTGGCTTCCATCCTGGTAGCGCGCAACCAGCCCGCCGCCGCGGTGGAACAGTTGGAGACCTATGTGAACCTGTTCCCGAGAGCCGACGACATTGTGACGGTGCAAGCCAACCTGGTGCAGTTGAGGGCTTCCCTTCCAAAAAAATGAACGCGCCATCGGCTATGCTTGTACAGACTTTGTGTTGACCGACCTCTATCGACTGCTACCGCCCGAAGGCCTCAAGATCGCGCTGGTCTTGTTCCTCTCCTTCCTGACGGGCCTGGAACGCGAAGAGCGGCTCTCGGCGGCTGGCCGCGTGTCGTTCGGCGGCGTGCGCACGTTTCCCCTGATCGGCCTGATGGGCTATGGCATCTCGCTGCTGGCGGGAGGCCAGATCCTGCCGGTGATGCTGGGCTTCGCCGTGCTGGGGGCCTTCCTGATGCTGTCGTACCGGCACAAGCTGGAAGAATCGAAATTCGCCGGCCTCACCTCGGAAATGTCGGCGCTCACCACTTTCGTGGCGGCGGCGCTGGTGTACCGCGAGCAGTTCTGGATCGCCACCACTCTGACCGTCGCCAGCATGATGCTGCTGGAGCTGAAGACCGCATTGGAGGGTCTCACCAAACAGGTGCCCCCGGAGGAGATCTTCACCTTCACGAAGTTCCTGCTGCTGACCGCCGTAATTCTCCCCGTGCTCCCCAACCGGAGCTTCGGGCCGTTCGCCCTCAATCCCTCCAAGGTGTGGCTCGTAGTGGTTGCCGTCAGCACCGTGTCTTACGGCAGTTACGTCATCCAGAAGCTCACTAAGGGACAGGGCGGCGTGATGCTGGGCGCGCTGCTGGGCGGCGCGTATTCCTCCACAGTGACTACGGTGGTGCTTGCCCGGCACGCGGCGCGCGAGAACCGGCCGCACCTGTTTTCCGGCGTCACGCTGGTTGCTTCCGGAATGATGTATTTGCGGTTGACCGGACTGGTGTCTGTCTTTAATCCTGCATTGATCGCGGTGCTGGGCGTGCCGTTCCTGGCGATGGCCGCCTCGGCCATCGCGCTCGGCTGGCTCTGGAGCCGCAGGCCGGACCAGAAGACCGGAGAAGTGCAGCGTGAGTTCGAGCCGAGCAACCCGCTGGAAATGCGGTCGGCGCTCCTGTTCGCGGTGCTGTTCGTGGCCGTGCTGATTGCCACGCACCTGGCGGTGAAGTATCTGGGCAAAAGCGGCGTGTACTCGCTGGCCGCGCTCATGGGCGTCACCGACGTCGATCCTTTCATCATGGGGATGACCGATGCCGCTGGGAAAACGACGGCCGTCAATATGGCTGCCATATCCATCCTGATCGCCGCGGCCAGCAACAACGTAGTGAAAGGGATCTACGCCTATTCCCTGTCGGACCGGAAGACCGGCCGCCTGAGCCTGACGCTGCTGGTGGCACTAGCCGCCGCGGGACTCACTCCGCTGATCTGGCTCGCGCAGTAAACGGCAGTCGTGTGGCACACTGAATGAACCGGAGCCCGGATGCTGACCGATCGACAGATTCTTGATGTGCGCTCGCACTTTCCCCTCCTGCGCGAAAAGACTTATCTGTATAACTGCTCGCAGGGGGCCTTGTCGGACGCGGTCCACGGCGCTCTGATGGACTACGCGCAAAGCTGGCGTCGCTCGATGGATCCGTGGCGTGATTGGGTGGGCGCCTACGAAGCACTGCGCGCGGAGTTCGCCCGCTTCATTGGCGCGGAGCCGGATGAAGTTGCCATCGTGACCAGCGCCTCGGCCGGGATCAACCCGATCGCCAATGCGATGGACTTCAGTAAGCGGAACCGCGTGGTGCTGGGCGAATACGAATTCCCCACCATGGGACACATCTGGCTGGCGCAACGGCCGCGCGGCGCGGAGATTCAGTTTCTCAAAGGTGTGGGCGATTCCCTGCCTCTGGATCTTTATGAGCGCTCGATCGACGAGCGCACCTGCGTGGTGCCGCTGACGCAAGTTTCCTTCGTCAACGGCTTTCGCGCCGACGTTGCCGGCATTACAAAAATTGCGCATGAACGCGGCGCCCTGGTGTTTCTCGACGGCTACCAGGATTGCGGAACGCGCCCCATGAATGTGAAAGCGTTGGACGTCGACTTCTTCGTGACCGGCACGCTGAAGTATCTGCTGGGGCCGCCGGGTTTGGGGTTTCTGTATGTGCGGCGCAGTCTGGTGGAAACGCTCACGCCCACCTTGACCAGTTGGATGGCCCAGCGCGACGTCTTCGCCTTCGACACCCAACATCTCGACCCGGCGCCGGCCGCGCGGCGCTTCGAGGGCGGCACGCCGCCCATCCCCAACATCTACATGGCACTGGCCGCGCTGCAATTCCTCCAGCAAATTGGCATGGAAAACGTGGCCGCACAGGTGGAGCATCTGACGCACGGCTTTGTAGCGGGCGCGCAGAAGCTGGGTGTTTCGAGCAAGACCCCTGCCGATACGGTGGGCCCGCTGGTGGTGCTGCGCTCGCGCGATGCCGGCGCCATGGTGGTCCGCCTGGCAGCCCGCGGCATCGCGCTCTCGGCGAGGCGCGACGGGGTGCGTTTCGCGTTCCACGTCTACAACACCATGGAAGATGTGGAAACGGCGCTCCAGTCGCTCGCGGAGAATCTGGATTTGATGGTGCGGGAGTGAGCGGCCGCATCGAACAGCGCGAGCAACTGACACGCCAACTGAGCTCGAAGCAACTCGCCATGATCGCCATCGGCGGCGCCATCGGGACGGGCCTGTTTCTGGGCAGTTCGCTTGCCGTCCACACCGCCGGTCCGGCCGTGATTGTCAGCTACCTCATCGGCGCGGTGATTACCCTTCTGTTGATGGGCGCGCTTTCGGAGATGGCAGTGGCGCATCCTACCGCTGGTTCCTTCGGCGTGTATGCGGAGGTCTACCTGCACCCCTGGGCCGGGTTCACGGTACGGTACACCTACTGGGCGGCACAGTGCATCGCTATCGGCGGCGAAGCCACGGCCATCGCCATCTACTGCCAGTGGTGGTTTCCCAATACCCCGAAATGGCTGTGGATTCTCGGCTTCGCCTGCGCGCTGTTGTACATCAACGCGCGCAGCGTGGGCAGCTTCGGCAGCTTTGAATACTGGTTCGCCATGATCAAGGTGGTGGCCATTGTTCTGTTCATCGTTTTTGGGGCGGCGCTACTGACGGGAATCGGGCGTGGCGAGGCGATAGGCTTTTCGAACATCACGGCCCACGGAGGCTTTCTGGCAACCGGATGGCGCGGCGTGTGGATGGCCATGGTGTTTGTGATCTTCAGCTACCTGGGGACCGAAGTGGTAGCAGTCACGGCCGGCGAAGCCAAAGACCCGGGCACCGCCGTGCCGCGCGCCATGCGCACCATGGTGGGACGGCTGATTCTCTTCTACATGGGCGCGATCATCGTGCTCATGGCCATCGTGCCATGGAACCAGATCCAACCGGGATCGGACGTCACCGCCAGCCCCTTCGTCAAGGTATTCCAATTGATCGGCGTGCCCGCGGCAGCACACCTGGTGAACTTCGTGGTCATCACGGCCGCGGCCTCCAGCATGAACTGCAATCTCTACCTGGTGAGCCGCATGATGTTTTCCCTGGCGCGCGGCGGTTATGCGCCGGCGGCGTTCGGGCGAGTTTCCGCGCGCGGGACACCGGTGCCGGCACTCATGGTGTCCGCCGCCGGCCTCGCGCTGGCCATCGTGGTGGCCCTTCTCTTCCCTGACAGCGCCTTCGTGTATCTGTTCGGGATCTCGCTTTTCGGCGGTCTTTATGCGTGGCTGATCATCTTTCTGACGCACCTGCGCTTCCGGCCGAAGTGGGACGCTGCCGGTCACCCGCCGCTTCCCGTACGGATGTACGGCCATCCGTTCGGGTCGCTCGCCGGGACGGTCGCAATCGCTGCGATCATGGCGACCACCTGGTGGGTGGAAGGCATGCGCGTCACGCTGATCGCGGGGCTGCCGTGGCTGGCTGTGCTGACCGTGGCCTATTTCGGGGTCATGCGAAAACGGCCCGCCGCAGTTTAGTAGCATATCGGAATGGAAACCAACGTCCTGCTGCAGTTTGCCCAGGCACTATCGGCCGGCGCGATCCACGTCATCGACTTGACCCAACCGCTGGAACCCGCCACGCCGATCATTCAGTTACCGCCCGACTTCGGCAAAACCTGGCCGTTCCATTTGGAAGAGATTTCGCACTACGACAACCGCGGCCCCGCTTGGTACTGGAACAATTTTTCCTGCGGCGAACATACCGGGACGCATTTCGATGCGCCCGTGCATTGGGTCTCTGGCAAGGACTATCCGAACAACACGACCGACAGCATTCCGGTGGAGAAGTTCATTGCCCCGGCCTGCGTGATCGACGCGTCGCAGGAGGTCGCCCGCGACCCGGATTTCCTGCTGACGCCGCGTCACGTGGAAGCCTGGGAAGAGCGACACGGCCGCGTGGAAGCAGGCTCCTGGGTGCTGATGCGGACGGACTGGTCGAAGCGCCGCGACGCCGTAGCCTTCCTCAATATGAGGGAAGACGGCTCGCACGTGCCGGGACCGCATCCGGATTTGGTGCCCTTCCTGACAAAGGAACGCGATGTCGTCGGATGGGGCTCGGAAGGCGTCGGCACGGACGCCGGTCAGGCCTATCGATTCGATCCGCCGTTCCCGTGCCATAGCATCATGCATGGCAGCAACAAGTTCGGTCTGGCCAGCCTGACGAATCTGGATCAACTGCCGCCCAAGGGAGCCCTCCTTGTGACGCCGCCGCTCAAAATCGTAAACGGCTCCGGCAGCCCCTGCCGGGTGCTGGCACTGGTGGCCCGCAATGCCTAAGATCACGAAGATTCAAGCGTACCGTGTGGAATTGCCCTTACACGAAGGCAGCTATAAGTGGTCGGGTGGAAATTCGGTCGAGGTCTTCGATTCCACCGTCGTCGCCGTCCACACCGACGCCGGCGTTACCGGATATGGGGAGGTCTGCCCGCTGGGGCCGGCCTATCTGCCGGCATATGCCGAGGGCGCGCGCGCCGGCATCGCCAAGCTGGCGCCACAATTGATTGGCCTGGAAGCCACTGACCTGGGCGTGTTGAACGGGCACATGGATGCGGCGTTGCGCGGCCATCCCTACGTGAAATCGGCGCTGGACATGGCGTGCTGGGACATTCTCGGCAAGACCGCCGGTCTGCCGGTGGTGACGTTGCTCGGCGGGCGGTATGGCGAGACCTTCCCACTCTATCGCGCCATCTCGCAGGAGAGCCCGGATCAAATGGCGGAGATGGTCGCGCTCTATCGTTCGGAAGGCTATACCAAGTTCCAACTCAAAGTGGGTGGCGATCCGGATACGGACGTCGAGCGCATCCGCCGTGTGGCGGCGCGCCTGGAGCGCGGCGACGTGCTGATCGCCGACGCCAACACCGGCTGGACCCAGCACCAGGCGCTGCGCGTGGTGGACGCGGTGCGCGAAGAAGACGTCTACATCGAGCAGCCCTGCGCAAGCTACCAGGAATGTTTGGTGGTGCGCCGCCACACCAACCGCCCCTTCGTCCTGGACGAGGTAGTGGACAGCCTCGCCATGGTGGTGGAAGGCGCGCGCGATCAGGCGATGGATGTGATCAACCTGAAGATTTCGAAAGTCGGCGGCCTGACCAAGGCGCGTCAGATCCGCGATCTGTGCGTTTCGCTCGGCATCGCCCTGACCATTGAGGACACCTGGGGCGGCGACATCATCACCGCCGCAATTGCCCACCTGGCGCATTCCACGCCGCCGCCGCTTCTTTTCACCGCGACGGATTTCAATAGTTACGTCACAGTAAGCAACGCCACCGGCGCGCCGCACCGCCAGAATGGCCGCATGGCGGCCCCGCTAACGCCCGGCTTAGGCGTGGAGCCGCGCTGGGACGTGCTAGGCGAGCCCTTGATCTCGGTGTGAACCTTACTTCATCTCCCCCTTAAGCACCTCGACGGCTTTTTCGATCTGCCGGTCGTGGTGGCTCAAGAAATCGGGCGGCGTGTTGTCGCTGTAAACATCGGGCGGAACACCGTAGTTCTCCATGTTCTGGCCGCTGGAAGTATAGACTCCCGAACCAGGTGTACGAAGCACCGAGCCGTCCATCAGCGTGAACGATCCCGTGCCGATCACCGCGCCCATGGTGGGGACACCGATAATTTTCCCGAGGCCCAACTCGCGGATGCCTTCCGGAAACATCTCGGCGTCGCTGGCCGAGCGCTCGTTTTGCAGAACCGCCAGCGGGCCGAAGAAGGCCTGGGCCGGACGTTTGACGTCGAGCGAATCGCGGTTGCGCGTGGACTGGTATGCTTTGCGCTGGTTGAGGATTGCCAGCAGCTCCTGGTCGATGCCGCCGCCGCCGTTGAATCGTTCGTCGATAATCAGCGCCCGCTTGTCCTGGTTCTCGAGCAGATCCTCCTGGAACTTGGCGAGCGATGGCGCGTCCATGGCCTTGATGTGCAGGTAACCGATCTGGTTATTGGAAAGCGAGTCCACCATGGCTTTGCGGTCGGCCACCCAACGGTCGTATTCCAAATTGTTTTGCGCGGCCGAAGTCAGGGGATCGAGCGATACCTTCCAGGCGCCATCCGTCGTGGGCTTGGAGTTGACGAGGAATTCGAACCTCCGGCCGGGCAGAATGTTGAAGAGTTTCCAGTAATTGTCGGTGGTCCTCAGGTCCTTATCGTTCACCGCGAGGATGTAGTTGCCGGTAGCCAGTTTGACGAAATCGCGATCTGCCGGTCCCTTCTTGTAGATGTAAGAGACTTTGTAGAAGCCCGACGCATCCGGCTCCATATCGAACCCGGGATAGCGGGTTTGCACTCGCTCCTCCTGGTTCACACGGCCGGGGATCAGGCCGCCGGCGGAGATGCCGGTGTGGGAGGCGTTCATATCGCCGATCATTTCCATGATCAGATTGTGCAGCTCCTCGGTGTCGGCGATGTACGGAAGCAGCGATTCATAGGTATCTTTGTTAGCGGCCCAATTGGCGCCGTGCATGTTGGCGTCGTAGAAACGATTCTTCATGACGCGCCAGGCTTCCTCGAAGACCTGGCGGCGCTCCGCCGGGACATCGAGCTCCATGCGAACCGAAAAACTGATGCGCCGCGGACTGGGCCCGCTGGCGGTTGTCGCGGCCGCGGCGGCGGCGGCGCCGCCTCCACCGCGTCCTCCACGTCCACCGCCGCCGGCAGCAGCCGCTGCGGGTGCGGTGTCGCCAGCAGCCGCGCCGCCCGCGATGGCGAGGTTGAAGAGTCCTCCGCCCTGCATGAAATAGATGCTTCGGCCATCGCGGGCCCAGGTGGCTTCGCCCCCGCCGCCGAAACCGCCGCCGCCGCGTCCACCTCGGCCGCGTCCAGCGGCGGCATTATCGGTAACGGTTGTGTTGAGGTGCGTGAGATGGGTGCCGTCATCCGCGATGGTATACATGCCAGGCCCTGCGGCAGCCGCGTCGGCCGCCGGTGTCGCGCCGCCGCCACCAGCGGCGGCAGAGAAGAGATAGGTGCGGCCATCGGGCGAAGGCGTGACGCTCTGGACGCCAGCCATGTTCGTGACTTCGGTGATACGCCGTTCGATGCCGTCCCAAACGATCTTCACCTGCACATTGGTGGGCACTGCGGCAGTGCCTGCTCCGCCGCGGCCGCCGCGCCCGCCGCCGCCGGTAGCGGCCGTGGCAGCCGCTTCAGCTTCGGCTTGCGCTTCGGTATTGATGTCGTGGTCGTTGGGATCTTTCTCGAAGGGCATCAGCGCCATGCTATAGAACAGCGATGTGCCGCGGCCGCCGGTGGAGGCGATGCCGTTGCCGCCGCCTTGCCCGCCGAGGAACAACAACTTCTTGCCGTCGGGAGTCCACTTGGCGCCCCGCGAGGTCATGAATTGCTCGCCCGAGACCATGTGCTCCTGGCCGGATGCCAGTTCCTTCACCCAGACGTGTGTGCGAAGGAGCGAGTCGGCCTTGGAGTATGTGATCCACTTGCCGTCGGGCGAATACTGCGGCTCGCCGATGTTGCCGCCGGGGCTGGAAGCCAGGATGTCGTCCTTCAACGTGTCGATATCGACGTTGTGAAGCTTATGGTCGGTGCCGGTCCACAGAAACGTCTTGGAATCGGCCGCCCAGACGATGGCGCTCTTGTCGCAATCGGCGTCGGTGATCTTCTTGAGGTTCTTGCCCAGCTCGTCGGAGATGTAGATCTCTTCGCGGCCGGTGCGGTCGGACACAAAGGCGACCCACTTGCCATTCGGCGACCAGCGCGGGCTGTGCTCCTTCCACGGTGTTTCGGTGACGCGCTGGAGCCCTCCCTGATCGGTAGGGATGGTGAAAATCTCGCCGTGCACCACGATGGCCGCCCGCTTGTTGGAAGGTGACAGGCTGAAGCCTTCGGCCTCATTGGTCAGGGTGACCAGCTCGGTCTTATTCTCCTTGAAATCGCTCTTCACGTCGATGCGGATCTCACTGCTCTTGCCGCTAGCGGCGTCGAGCTTCCAGAGGCCGAAGTTGTCTTCATAAACGATCACTTTGCCGTCGGCCGAGATGCTCGGGAAAAAGAGATTGCCGTCGGTGTGGTGAGTCACCTGAACCGGCTTGCCGCCCTTATCCGAAATCTTCCAGATGTTGTTGACGCTCTTCATCACTTCCGGACTGCCCGGCTTGATGGTCTTCTCATTGGCCAGCTCATTCGAGACGAAAAAGATCTCGCCGTTCAATCCGTACATGGGCCACATCAGGTTGCCGTGGTAGTCTTCGTCGCCCAGCCGGGTGAACTTCTTCGAGGCGAGGTCCTCCACCCACACGTCGGCCGCGTAGGCGCCGCGATAATGTTTGCGGCTCCAGACGCTGGGATGGCGCTGGATGGCGAGCTTGGAGCCGTCGGGCGAATAGCTGGCCCAGGCGCCCCAGTCGGTATCGACGGCGCGCTCAATACCGCCCGCCGCGGGGACCTCCCAGAGAGTGGCGACCGAGGGGAAAGCGCCGTTCCCGCGAGTGGAGGAGAAGATGATGTCCTTTCCGTCGGGCGTCCAGCCCACCACATTGTCGTCGGCGCTGTGAAAGGTCAACTGGTGCGGTTCGCCGCCGGCGGCGGAAATCACGTAGACGTCGTAGTTGCCTTCGCGATTCGACGAAAAGGCGACCCACTGGCCATCCGGAGAGAAGCGCGGAAACTGGTCGCGCGCATTGTTGACCGTCAGGCGTTCGACGCCCGCGCCGTTCTCATTGGCAACCCAGATATCGCCAAGATAACTGAAAGCAACCTTACCTTTGGAATAGGTCGGGTGGCGAAGCATTTTAACCTGCGCTTGCGCCAGGATCGGCAAGAGCAGCACAACGGTGGCTTGCAGGAATCTTCGGATCATCGGAACCTCCAGGTTTACGGAATACTAGATATTAATCTCTATCTCCGCAGAAGGCAACCGAAGGCGCTCGGCCTTGGTCCGGGCTGGCACAGGGGTGATTGGCGGGCGGCAGGCGGCAGAGGGCGGGTTTGCGGAACGAAGCCAATTTGGGGAGCCGGGGGCGGGGGCTTCCGGGCTGGGAGGGAATGGAGTAGGTCGGGGGAACCGGACCAAGGGGTCCGACGCAGGAGATGGCGTCCCTTTCCACCGACCCCTTTCCACCCCGGCCCGCGGGTTCCCTAAGCTTTCCCCTCGGTGAGGACCGGGCTGGGCACAGGCTCACATGGCCGGGTTCGAATTACTCCCTTGGGCACTGCCCTCACGAAGCAGCCGAACTTGATCTGCTCTTCCAGCCGGCACGACCAGACCAGCTTATCGTTCCACACGGTGATATCGGGGCAGCCGTCGCACATGCTCATGGACCCGTCGCAGAAAATGTCCGCGGGCTGGATGATGGTGACCGATTGAAGATGCAGTCGTCTGAACAGGTTGAGAGGGTTCTTTCCGATGGAACGGAGATACTTCTTGGCGACCCCTCGCAGGCCTCGATCGAGAGGTGCGAGGAGGAGCATGGCCTTCCCTTTCCTCTGAACACTGGGCTTTGTGTAGGCCAAGTATGTGCCCTTCCGGAGATGGTTGATCGCCTGAGCCATCTCCATGAACTTGGGGCCCACATACCCGTATATGGTCTTCTTCGTTCCGATGCGCCCCGTCAGCAGCCACTTAAAGGAGTCGGCTTTCTCGGTGCCGTTCAAGTAGGCACTGGGTTCGAAATCCGGATACCTCGTGCGGATCACCTCCACCACATCGTTGGAGAGGATATCTACCCGCTGGTTCTCCTTCGGTGTCGAATAGACAATTGGGCTCATGTCTACCTTGTCAGCGCCCGCGTAATAGTCAAACCGCGACTCCAGGACGGCCGCCCGGATGGCGATGAAGACGATGACGTGCACGATATCGATGTGCTCCTGTCCCCACGCCAGAATGTCCGGGACGTACTGCAACGTATCCGCATACACGGTTGAGTTGAAGGCGCATGAGAGCCCACCCACGTCGGCGAGCATCTCGGCGAAGCTGAGCCGGAGCACGTTCAGCTCGATCTCGGTCTTTCCCTGCCAGTGGGGGCGGTGCTGCTTGCTGTCGATGTGGAAGGTGAATCCCGCTGCGCCCGCTCTCTTCAACTCGAGCAGTAATTCCTTATTCAGGGCCAAGCCGTTCGTGTTGATGATTGGTTTGAGACCGTCCTGAGCAACCAGGCGCACGATTTCGACGATGTCAGGATGGACGAGGGGATCTCCTCCGGCAAGAGAGACACCATCGGTCTTCCGGTATTTCTTGAAGATTGCCAAGTCTCGTTTGATCTTGTCGAGGGGCTTGTGTCCCTTGGGGTCATTTTCGCGGTAGCACCCCTCACAGTGCAGATTGCAGGCCTTCGTGACCTCGAGCCAGGAGATGGCATTGTCAGGCAGGTTCCATGGGAGCCGGTAATACCTGTTGTGGTCGAGAAAGAGCGTCATGAAAACTCCTCGCCTGGGATCACTTTATACAATGGCTGTTCGTCGTGAGCCGGCCTGCGCATCAGGTCTTCATCCCAGTCCTAGCAGGCTGCGGAAAAAGGGTACGGAGGGCCGAAAACCACCTAAATCTACTGGTGCCCAAACGTAAAATCAATCACTTGCAGGTGCTTGTTAGTACCATTCTGACCCCCTCAAGAGGGTTTTTCCGCAACCTGCCAGGATACCATGACCGGGTGTCGGCGTCCTCCGGCCCGTTCCCGACACATTGCGCTGACGTCTCCTTTCGGAACGATTACGATCCTCGTAAAGGCTTTTACGGAGGAGGGTATTCTTACAGGTTTGGGTACGCCGGATAACTTCATCAATACGGTTTTTGACGACCAAGCCGCCACAAATCTCCGCAACGGTGTCGCGCCCTATACTGGATCTTTCAACATTAACGACCCTTCGGTAGTTCTGAATCCTCTTTCTACTTTCAACGGCCAAAACGCTCAGGGCACCTGGACGCTGTTCATCTCCGATCTGGCAGCCTTCGACACCGGAACCCTGAATGGCTGGAGCCTGCCTTGAAGATCCCCGCCCGAAGGGTGGAATACTCACTCGCGGAGAGCGCCCTCTCTCCATTTCAGGCTGAACCAACACAACTGCAACAAGCCCAAACCATTGAATTAAGGAGCGTGTGCCAGTGAAGCGATGGACTCTTGGACTCTGTATCGTCGTTACACTCGTGTATGGCCAAACCGGGGAAACCAAACCCACATTCGAAGTAGCGTCCATCAAGCTGTCAGAACCGATTACTCCCGGCACGCGAACGCGAATCGGGTGCACCGGCGGACCCGGGACCACCTCGCCCGGAATCTGGACCTGCCAGAATCTCCCCATCGGCGCCCTGATCACGATGGCCTACGATTTGAGGCGTTACCAGTTTTCGCCACCCGACTGGATGCGTCTGGAGCACTTTGAAATCTCCGCGAAAATCCCGCCCGGCACCACCAAGGAACAGTTCCGGCTGATGCAGCAGAATCTGCTGGCGGAGCGTTTCAAATTGGTGCTCCACCGGGAAGCGAAGGAGATGCCGATCTACGATTTGACGGTTGGCAAGAACGGCATCAAGATGAAAGAGGCCGGACCTCCCACCGAACAGGGCCCGACGCCCGATTCGGTGGAACAGATGCCCAAATTCAAAATGGGAAAGGACGGCACTGCCGAACTGATAGGTCCCGGTCTGATCGGGCTGAACGGCCACTTCACCTGGAACGCGCCGAACATCTCGATGGACGAGTTCGTCGTCAAGCTATCCGACCAGGTGGACCGTCCCGTCGTGAACTCGACCGGGCTGAAGGGCCGATACGAATTCAGTGCCCACTGGGTAACGGAGTCAATGCCAATTCCACCTGGAGCGTTGCCTCCTGGCGCACCCACCCCCGTACTGGCCGACGACTCTAGCGGCCCGTCCTTGGAGCGCGCGGTGCAGGACCAGCTTGGCCTGAAGCTCGAATCCAAAAAAGGCACCGGTGACATCATCGTGATCGACCACATGGAGAAGACGCCGATCGAGAATTGACTAGGGGTTTGCGTCCGAGATTACGAGCGTCATGATCTCGCGTTCAGCCTCTACAACAGCCTCGATGAAATCAAGGCCGACGAATATCGGTTAAATGGCTTATATTCAATTCCGGTCAGGACTTCAAAGACTCCAACTCCGTGATTGCTCAGTTCGATCAAGGCGGCCTCGGTCTTCCCGACCGCGAATACTACTTGAATTGGTGATGCCGGGAAAGCGGGTTTCGCAACAGCAGCGAAATTCGAGCTTTCCCCGTTTTGCAAAAAGATGGAGGCTGGTGGAGTGAGATGCCGCTCGAAGCTCCGACAAGAATGTCGGCGTTGCGGGCTTGGAGGCCCGCTCCACGAAGGGTGACGAAA
>PLZX01000276.1:0-989 GCA_003152325.1 Bryobacterales bacterium
GGAGCCGGACGCACCGTGGACGCCCCCTGACTACGCCAAGCCCGCCAGCTTTCATGAACAGCAGATCACGGTCGGCAGCGCACCCTGGCAACTCCCGGGCACCCTGACCCTTCCCAACGGCACGGGACCATTCCCCGCCGTCGTGCTGGTGCACGGCTCCGGACCCCACGATCAGGACGAGGCCATCGGCCCCAATAAACCGTTCAAGGATCTCGCTTGGGGCCTGGCGAGCCGGAACATCGCCGTCATACGTTACAACAAGAGGACGCTCCAGTACGGCAAGGAAATCATGGCGCAGGGGGCTGGCCTGACGGTCCACGAAGAGACGGTCGAAGATGCACGGCTGGCCGTGGCGCTGCTTGCGAAGCGGCCGGAGATCGATTCCCGGCGCATCTTCGTGCTGGGGCACAGCCTGGGTGGGATGCTCGCGCCGCGTATCGCCCACGGCGAAGCCCAGGTGGCCGGCCTCGTGATGCTGGCCGGCACCACCCGTCCACTCGAGCAAGTGATCGTCGAGCAGCTCAAATACATCGCCGGCCTCGATGGCAAGATCGCCCCCGCTGCCCAGAAACAGATTGACGCTGCGGAGCAATCGGCCAAGGAAATCGAGAGCCCCACGCTCGCCGCTGACGCCAAGCTGAACGTTCTGGGTACGACGATTTACGGGTCCTATTTTCTCGACCTGCGCAGTTACCATCCGGCCGAGGTGGCCGCACAGCTCAAGATCCCCATGCTCATCCTGCGCGGAGAACGCGACTACCAGGTGACCTCCGAAGATTTCGACGGCTGGAAGAAGGCCTTGGCGGGCAAACCGGAAGTCACACTAAAAGTCTACCCGGGACTCTTCCACCTGTTCATGCCCAGCAGTTCCCCTGGCACAGGGCTCGGTACTCCGGCCGACTACCAGAAGCCAGGCCACGTGGTGGAGCCGGTGATCGAAGACATCGCAAGCTGGATCTTAGTCCAGCGGGGAGGCTCAAAATGAGCAC
>PLZX01000276.1:1029-4253 GCA_003152325.1 Bryobacterales bacterium
GTCAAGCGACACACTGATCGTCGTCGGGCTGGTGCTTCAGCCGGTAGGCGGCTTCATCGCCTACTACCGGGCTCGTCAGAGGGTGCGTCCGCACGCCGTGGTACCGGCCACGGTTCGTGAAGCGGCGCTGACGCCCCACGAGGTACGATTGCCGGGCGGGTGGACCGTCCAAATTGGCCCGTTCGCTCTCCTGGCAGCGGTCGCCGTTTGGCTCGGCCTCCACTGGACCGAGATCCCTGACCGCTTCCCCATCCATTGGGGGATGAACGGCCAACCTGACAATTGGGCCACGCGCAGCTTCATTGGAGTCTTCTTGCCCCTGCTCACGGGCGCTTTTTTCTGTGCCCTGCTCGGCTTCTTTGCCCACGCGATCCTGCGCTGGTCGCGCGTGATCCGCATGGGTGGAGCGGCGGGCGAAAGCGAGCACTACTTCCGCCGCACCGTGGTCTCGATCCTCGTCGCCGCAGAGTATTTCCTGGCCCTCGTGTTCGCCTGGGCAGGCATCCTGGATCTCTCCGCGGTCCGAACCGGATCGCCCGGGGTTTTTCCTATCCTCGGTCTGAGCCTCAGCTTCACGGTGGTGGTCACGCTCCTACTGATTCGCGCCGGTCAGGGCGGATCGCGTCTTGCTGGCGCCGCTGCCGGAGGAGTAATCCCCGCGGGCGACCGCACCGCCGATCGGTATTGGAAGTTGGGCCTCTTCTATGTTAACGGCGAAGACCCGGCCCTGATGGTTGAGAAACGCTTCGGAATTGGCTACACGATCAACTTCGGACACCCGGGCGCCTGGCTGATGATTGGGACGCTAGTGGCGGTCGCCATCGTCCTCGCTGCATCGCGCCTGCACTGAGGGGGACGGTTTCCAGTCTCGTCACAGACGGCCGGCAGCGGCTGTGCGCTTAAACCGTATGCGCCCCGGAAGCAGATTACGATTTGCCGGAACCGGACCCGCTGTTACGGTGTTAGGACATGTCGAGGGCGTAGCTTGCCTTAGAAGCGTCTCTCACCGCCAACTCAGTTCAACAATTTGCTTAGAGTATTTCTTTTGGTTTCAGACTCCTTGCTCTGGATTGACCTAGCTTCGCCCTGCTCATGTGCCATCCTCGAAGCAGGAAGGACACCATGACCGTTCTCTTCGCACATCCGCCAGGATCTCCCGCTCATTTATCACTGCCTCCCACCACCAGGCCTCCGTTGACGGCCCCGAATTGGCGAAACGAACCCAATTTTCATGCCAAACACAAGAAACCAATGCAGATTTCCGTCGCCCGGCGAACCCATTTTCGCCCCGTCCAGCCACGCGTCCCACCCGGTCCGGCGATCCCGGCGCCTCAATACCTCATATGCGCTCCTCCAGATGCGAAACGAACCCGGGACCAAAAACGGACAGTGGAGATGCGCCGGCGAAAGGCCATCGTTCCAGCACTTTAGCCTGTGTCTTGATTTCAGACCTAAATATCTGTAGATTTTTACGACATAAAGGTCTTATAATATGGATTAAGCAAGTGAATCCCATACTGGTAAGGAGGGGAGAGTTGACTAGCTCATCCACCACCACTCGGCCGAAGGTCACGATCGACGGTAACGAGGCAGCCGCATACGTAGCGCATCAAACTAACGAAGTAATCGCCATATATCCCATTACGCCATCATCCAACATGGGGGAGTGGGCGGACCAGTGGTCCGCCGAGCAGAAAACCAACATCTGGGGCACCGTGCCTACGGTGGTCGAGATGCAAAGCGAAGGCGGAGCGGCCGGCGCGCTGCACGGCGCCTTACAGGCCGGGGCGCTCGCCACCACATTTACCGCGTCGCAGGGCCTGCTGCTGATGATTCCGAACATGTTCAAGATTGCCGGGGAACTGACGCCCACGGTATTTCATATTGCGGCGCGTGCGGTAGCGACGCACGCGCTTTCCATATTCGGCGATCACAGCGACGTCATGGCGACGCGTTCCACGGGCTTCGGCATGCTGAGTTCGAACTCGGTGCAGGAAGTGATGGATATGGCGCTGATCGCACAGGCTGCCACGCTGGAATCGCGCATTCCGTTCCTACACTTCTTCGACGGTTTCCGCACCTCGCATGAAGTCGCCAAAGTGGAAGAACTCAGCAAAGACGATTTACGCGCCATGATCGACGACGAACTAGTGAGCGCGCACCGCGCCCGTTCGCTCAACCCGGACCGGCCGGTGCTGCGCGGAACGGCACAGAATCCCGACGTCTTCTTCCAGGCCCGGGAAGCGTGCAATCCTTACTACCTGGCGGCGCCCACCATCGTGCAGAACGCCATGGACAAGTTCGCCAAAATAGTGGGGCGGCAGTACCACCTGTTCGACTACGCCGGCGCGCCGGACGCCGAGCGCATCCTTATTATGATGGGCTCCGGCGCCGATGTGGCGCATGAGACCGTGGACGCACTGGTTGCGGCCGGCGAGAAGGTCGGGCTGTTGAAGGTACGGCTCTACCGGCCTTTCTCAATCGAAGCTTTCGTCGCCGCGCTGCCGGCATCGGTGAAGTCTATCGCGGTGCTGGACCGCTGCAAAGAGCCGGGCGGGACGGGGGAGCCGCTGTACTGCGACGTCATCACGGCGCTGGCGGAAATGGGCGTCAGCAAGAAGGTGATTGGCGGTCGCTACGGGCTGGCTTCCAAGGAATTCACGCCCGCCATGGTGAAGGGCGTGTTCGACGAGCTGACCCGGAAATCGCCCAAGAATCACTTCACAGTGGGCATTCAGGACGATGTGACGCACACCAGCCTGGATTACGATCCCGAGTATTCAACCGAAGTACCGGGCACGGTGCGGGCGATGTTTTACGGCCTGGGCGCGGACGGCACGGTGGGCGCAAACAAGAACTCCATCAAGATCATCGGCGAGGAAACCGACAACTTCGCGCAGGGTTACTTCGTGTACGACTCGAAGAAATCCGGCGCCATTACCACTTCGCACCTGCGATTCGGGCCGCGGCCGCTGCGCTCCAGCTACCTGATTTCGAAAGCCAGCTTCGTGGCCTGCCACCAGTTTTCGTTCCTGGAGCGGCTGGACGTGTTGAAGGCTGCCGAGAAGGGCGCCACTTTCCTGCTGAACAGCACGTTTGGCCCGGACGAAGTGTGGGATCACCTGCCGCGCACCGTGCAGCGGCAGATTATCGAAAAGAAGCTCAAGTTCTACGTGATTGACGGCTATGAAGTGGCCCACCAGACAGGCATGGGCGGGCGCGTC
>PLZX01000153.1 GCA_003152325.1 Bryobacterales bacterium
GCGCCGTCCGCGCTGCTGCTTCCGGTACTTCACCTTCTTTGGCATCATCATGGCGGTTTACCCTCAATCTCCTATTGGTTCTCGCCGGGTGTATCGGACGGCGGCGCGGCTTCGGTGCCGGGCTTGGTCTCGGTTTCCTGCGCCGGCTCGGTTTGCGCTTCCGGCCGCGCTTCCTGCTTCCAGGACGGCTGTTGCGGCGCCATCAGCGGCGGCAGAATGGGCGTCGCCGGACGAATGGCCGGGCGCGGCAGATCGGCCGGCGGCACCTGCACGGCCGGACCGGTTGCTTCCACTGGAGCCGCAGCCACCGGGGGCGCCTGGCGCTCATAGGGACGTCCGCGTCCACCGCGATCTCCACGGTCTCCGCGATCTCCACGGTCACGCCGCTCGCCGCGCGGTTCCCGTCTCGGCTCGGGCTCTGGCAGCCCGCCGCGGCGCTTGGTGAGATCCAGAATTTCGCCTTTATAAATCCAAGTCTTGATGCCGATGACACCGTAGGTGGTGTGGGCTTCGGCAAAGCCGTAATCGATGTCGGCGCGCAAGGTATGCAGGGGAAGCTGACCTTGGAGATACCATTCGCTGCGCGCGATTTCGGCACCGTTCAAGCGACCCGACACGCGCACCTTAATTCCCTTGCAGCCGAAACGCAGCGCCGAATCGACGGCCTTCCGCATGGCGCGGCGGAAGGCCACGCGTTTTTCAAGCTGCAGCCCGATGGATTCCGAAACCAGTTGCGCATCGAGTTCCGGCTTGTGCACTTCCTGGATGTCGATGAAGACTTCGCGCTTGGTCTTGCGCGCCATGTCCAGCTTCAGCTTTTCGATCTCAGCGCCCTTGCGGCCGATGATGATGCCGGGCCGGGACGTGCGGATGGTGACGCGCAGCTTGTTGCCGGCGCGGTCGATTTCAATCGAGCTGACGCCGGCCGATTTCAGCCGGTCCCGCAGATTGTCCTTGATCTCAAGGTCTTCCTGCAGCAGCTTGGCATAGTCCTGCTTCGCGAACCAACGCGAGCGCCAGGGCTTGTTGAAGCCCAGCCGGAATCCGTACGGATGAACCTTCTGTCCCATCTATTTTTCTTTCTCCGTCACCTTGATGACAATATGCGACATACGGCGCTGATACCGGTAGGCGCGGCCCATGGGCGCCGGCCGCACGCGCTTCATGCGCGGGCCGTCGTGCACGTACGCCTCGGAGATGAACAGCCTGTCGACGTCGAGGTCTTCATTGCGGTTCTGCGCGTTGGCGATGGCCGACTGCAGCACCTTTTCCACGGTGGGCGCGATGCGCTTGTTGACGGTGCGCAGCGTAGTGATGGCCGCGCCCGCCTGCTTGCCGCGGATCATATCCACGACCAGGCGCGCTTTCTGCGGGGAGACTCGGATGTATCTGGCTTCCGCTTTGATCTGGGTGTTGGGTTCCATACTTGCCTCGTTATGCCGGCTTAGCCGTCTTCTCCGTCGCCGCTTTTACCGAATGGCCTTTGAACACCCGGGTGGGCGAAAACTCGCCCAGCTTGTGTCCCACCATGTTCTCGGTGATGTACACCGGGATGAATTTCCTACCGTTGTGAACCGCCACGGTATGGCCCACGAACTCCGGAAGGATGGTGGAACGCCGCGACCACGTACGCACCACTTTCTTCTCGCTGGTGCTGGCGACCACAGCCAGCTTGGCTTCCAGGTGCGTGTCGGTAAACGGTCCTTTTTTGACAGATCGACCCATATGCGCCTACCTTTTCTTACTCTTGTGCGTGACAATCCACTTGTCGGTGCGCTTGTTGTTGCGCGTTTTAAAACCGCGAGTGGGCTGGCCCCAGGGAGTCACCGGGTGACGGCCGCCGGAGGTTTTGCCCTCGCCGCCGCCATGCGGGTGATCCACCGGGTTCATCGAGACGCCGCGGTTATGGGGCATTTTCCCCAACCAACGCTTGCGCCCGGCTTTGCCGAGGGAGATGTTTTCGTGATCGATGTTGCCGACCTGGCCGATGGTGGCCATGCAATCGAGCGGCACACGGCGGATTTCGCCCGACGGCAGCTTCAACAGCGCGGTGCCGCCTTCCTTCGAAACCAACTGCGCCTGCGAACCGGCCGAGCGCGCCATCTGCCCACCTTTGCCGGGACGCAACTCAATGTTGTGGACCACGGTGCCCGCCGGCATATTCTTCATCGGCAGGGCGTTGCCCACCAGGATGTCAGCCTCCGGGCCGGACATCAGTTTCTGCCCCACCTTCAATCCATGCGGATGCAGGATGTAGCGCTTCTCGCCGTCCACGTAATTCAACAGGGCGAGACGCGCCGAACGGTTGGGATCGTATTCGACCGCCGCCACCACGCAGGGAATTCCGGCTTTGTCGCGCTTGAAATCGACCACGCGGTAGGCTTGCTTAGCGCCGCCGCCGATGAACCGCGAAGTGACGCGGCCCGTGCTATTGCGGCCGCCGGTGCGCTTCTTGGATTCCACCAGCGATTTCTCGGGCGTCTGCTTCGTGATTTCGTCGCGCGTGGTTACGGTCTGGAAGCGCCGGGTCGGTGTGACGGGTCTATAAGTCTTGATCGGCATATCGCAGCTTCCTCTCTAAATCTCGGCGAAATCGGGCACCTTCTCGCCCGCCTTTAGTTTGACGTAGGCCTTCTTCCAGTCCGAACGGTAACCTGCGAAGCGGCCCCGCCGCCGCAGCTTTCCGTCGAACGTGGCCGTGCGAACCTCCGCCACTTTCACCTTGAACAATTTCTCAACGGCCGACTTGACCTGCGTTTTGTTGGCGTCGAGCGCCACTTCGAAACACAGCGTGCGGTTGGTGTCTTTCTGGTCCACGCCCTTCTCGGTGACAAGCGGGCGGCGAATCACTTCGTAGATCTTCATTTCGCGAGTGCCTCCGAAAACTTGCGGGCGGCCGCTTCGGAAAGCAACACGCTCTGGTGGCCCAGCAGGTGATAAGGATTGACTTCGCGGGTGGCCAGCAGGGTGACGCCCTTGATGTTGCGTACGCCCAGCTCCAGATTGGGGTTGTCGCCGTTATCCACCAGCAGAACGGTGCGGCCGGTTTCGAGCTTGGCCAGCGCCAACGCGGCGGCCTTGGTCTTGTGTTCCGCGAACTGGAAGGCCCGCACCACTTTCAACTCGCCGTCCCGCAGCTTGGCCGAAAGTGCCGAGCGCAGCGCGCCCACCAACATCTTCTTCGGCAGCTTGTAGCTGTAGTCGCGCGGCTGCGGGCCGTGGACAATGCCGCCGTGGCGCCACAGCGGAGAGCGGACCGAGCCGATGCGCGCGCGCCCCGTGCCCTTCTGTTTCCACAGTTTCTTGCCGGAACCGGCCACTTCGCTGCGCACCTTGGTTTTGTGCGTGCCGGCGCGCATTCCCGCCTGGTATTGGCGAACAGCTTCGTAGAGCAGGTCGTTGTTGACTTCCGCTCCGAAGACCTCATCGGCCAGATCCACCTGGCCGACCTTTTCGTTATTCAAATCCACTACGTCGAGGGTTGGCATGGCAGTTATCTCTTGGACCTCCGCACCAGCACGTAGCCCCCGTTGGGTCCGGGCACCGCGCCCTTCACCACCAGCACGTTGTCCTCGACATCCACTTCGACCACTTCGAGGTTGCGCACGGTCACGCGGCCGTTGCCCATCTGTCCGCCCATGCGCATGCCGGGAACTACGCGCGAGGGATAGCTGGAGGCGCCGATGGAACCGGGCGCGCGGTGGAACATGGATCCGTGGGAGCCTTCGCCCCCGCGGAAGTGATGGCGCTTGACCACGCCCGCGAACCCGCGGCCCTTGCTGACGCCGATCACGTCCACCTTGTCCTTCGGCTTGAACTGCTCCACCAGCACCTGGTCGCCGGCCTTGAAATCGTCGTCGCCGGGGCGAAGCGTAAACTCGCGCAGGAATTTGGCGCCCTCTACGCCGGCCTTTTTGAGATGGCCGGTCGAGGGCTTGTTGATGCGCTGCGGCTTCACGAATTCGAGCAGGCCCAACTGCACCGCGTCATAGCCGTCGGTAGTGGGCGTCTTGCGTTGCACCACCATGCAGGGACCCGTCTTCAGCAGCGTCACCGGCACGGCCTGTCCGTCCGGCCGGAACATCTGCGTCATACCTATCTTCTTGCCAAGGATTCCTGGGCTCATTGTTAAAATCCTTATTCACCGCCGAGCCGCCGAGACGCTGCGCGCCTCCGCCTCTCCGCGGTTCGTTCTTATTTTCCGAACGCCTTAATCTCCACGTCCACGCCGGCCGGCAGATCGAGCTTCATTAGCGCATCGACCGTCTGCTGGGTCGGCTCCAGAATGTCCAGGAGCCGCTTGTGCGTCCGAATTTCAAATTGCTCCCGGGATTTCTTATCCACGTGCGGGGAGCGCAAAACTGTCGTGATGCTTCTCGAAGTGGGCAAGGGAATCGGACCGGCGACGGTTGCGCCGGTCCTTTTCGCGGTGTCCACGATCTCCGTCGTCGACTGATCCAGCACGCGGTGATCGTATGCCTTCAGACGGATGCGAATGCGTTCTCTCAGCGCCATCTTTTGCCTACTTTATGATCTCGGTTACCG
>PLZX01000313.1 GCA_003152325.1 Bryobacterales bacterium
CTGCGGCGGACCATCTCATTAGCCAGACGGTTCCCCGCAAGGCCGTCAACACTAGCAGAGCAGGGTCAAACGGGCCGATGAACTACTTCCAGTTGCCAATCAGAATGAAGGCCGCCCAGTAATAAGGGTGCGTCCAGGCGGTGGCGGCGATGTTGCCGGCGGTGCCGCCGGCAGTCACGTGGACTCCCCGGTCCGCGACGCCGGCTGCCTCCGGCTTCAGAATGCCGTCGGCCATCTGCTCCTGGGCCTGGCGCAGCGCCTCGCTCTTCCCCAGCTCCGGCTTGGCTTGCCGGAACCGGTACATGGTCTCCATCAGCCGCGCCGTCGCTTCATCGCTCACGCTCCACAAGCTGGCGATGACGGCACTGGCCCCCAGGCCCTGCGCGATGGTGCCGAAACTGTCCACCTCGCGGCCATCTTCCGTGCGATTCGTAAATGCCGTGCTGCACGCCGAGAGCGTCAACAGATCTACGCCCCGGAACGGCCGCGTCATGGCCGCGATCTCCGCCAGGCTCATCTCGCTTCCGTCGCCCAGCAGCAGGTGCGAATTCGCGGCCACGCCCGGTTGCGAATCGAAGTGCGTCGCAATATGGACCACCGATTCAACACCGACATGTCATGCTCCTTGATTCTCCCGTCTTGGTGCTGTGAGACCGTGTTTCTCCATGCGGTATATCAGCGCCCGCCGGCTGATGTCCAGATACCGTGCCGCCTGGGTCTGGTTCCAGTCGAATTTCACTAGCGAGCGTAGAATCAGTTCCTTCTCCACCGCCTCCAAACTGATTCCTTGCGGTGGCAGGGCCAACTGCAAGGCCTCCAGCGCCGGACGTTCGGCGCGCAGGAAATCGGGCAGGTCGGCCAGAAGCACCTCATCTCCGGTGGTCAGGACAATCAACCGCTCCAACACATTCTCCAGTTCGCGCACGTTCCCCGGCCAGGGGTATCCGCAGAAATGTTGAAGAAGCGACGAGTCCAGCCGAAGCTCGTTGCGATTCTGCTTGGCTTTGATCTTGATGAACAGGTTCTGCACCAGCTCCGGAATATCATCGACGCGGTCGCGGAGGGGCGGGAGTTCCAGCGTGATCACCGCCAGCCGGTAATACAGATCCTGCCGGAAGGCCGCATCCTCGATCATGCTTTGCAGGTTGCGATGCGTGGCGGCAATGATGCGCACATCCACTTCCATCGTGCTGGTCGCACCGACTTTATCGATCTGCCCTTCCTGGATCAGGCGAAGAATTTTCACTTGGAGTTCGGTCGGCAGTTCGCCGATCTCATCCAGAAAAAGCGTTCCCTGGTCGGCCATTTCGACCCTGCCAGCCTTGTTGGCCATAGCGCCGGTAAACGATCCCTTGCAGTAACCGAACAGTTCGCTCTCCAGCAGGTCCTTGGGGATCGCGCCGCAGTTGATGGTGACAAACGGCAGGTCCTTCCGCCGGCTATTACGGTGTATGGCTTTGGCGAGCAGTTCCTTCCCAGTGCCGGTCTCGCCTCGTATCAGAACAGTGGAGTTGCTCTGCGCCGCGCGGGAAGCCAAGTCCAGCACATGTAGCAGCTTTTGCGACTTGCCTACAATGCTTTCGAATCCGTACTTGCGGTCCAGCGTGGTGCGTAGATAGCGCACTTCCTCCAATAGGTCCTGATGCTCCAGGGCGCGGCGTACCACGATTGCGAGCTGACTGTAGTCTAATGGTTTAGTGAGGTAGTCGTAAGCGCCTTCGCGCATGGCGAGGACGGCCGACTCCACAGTTCCGTACGCGGTGATTACCAGCACCGCAGTCTCCGTGTGCTCCTTGCGCACCCGCCGGAGCAACTCCAGGCCGGACATACCCGGCATCTTCAGATCGGTAAGCACTACGGGTATGGCACGCGACGCCAGAATCTCCAGCGCTTCCGGTCCGGAAGCCGCCACCAGTACCTGGCAGCCGATCTCCTCCAGTTGCATCTCCATGACGCGGCGAAGGCTCTGATCGTCATCGACTACAAGAACTGTTCGGCGATTCATCGGGCGGCACCTTGCCTGCGAGGCAGCAGCATCTGAAATCTGGCGCCCTTCGGAGCGACGGGTTTGGCCGCGATCGAGCCGCCGTGCTGATGAACAATCTGGTGAACCACCGAGAGCCCCAATCCGGTGCCATCCTCTTTGGTGGTGAAGAAGGGGTCGAAGATCCGATTCATTGCCTCAGGCTCCACTCCCGGACCTTCATCCCTGACTTCGACGCAGATCCGGTCATCGTCCTGGTAGACCGCCACCACGACCTCGCCGGATTCGGGCGAGGCATGGATCGCGTTGAGCATCAGGTTCAACACGGCCTGTTTGATCTGTTCCGGATCGCATTCCACATTGGGGATCTGATCGGGCAGTTCCAAACGGATGCGAACGGCCTTCCGTCCGATGGCGTGCGCGGCCAGGTCCACTACCGCCTCAAGCACGCTACGGATATCGATGACCTGGTACTGCGGCGTGCGCGGCCGGGCGAAGTCGAGGAATTGCGACAGCAGCCGGTTCAGCCGTTCGCACTCTCTCAAGATGATCTCCGCGCATTCACCGCGCCGCTGGTCGGAGGTCTGCGCCCGCTGCAAGAGGCCAGCCGCCCCGGCCAGGCTGGCCAGGGGATTGCGGATCTCGTGTGCCAGGCCGGCCGAGAGCTGGCCGGCGGCCGAGAGGCGCTCCGCCCTCTTAACCTGTTCGAAGCTGTCCTGTAGCTCTCGATAGACCTCCGTGAGCCGCAAAGTGGTCTGCTCCATCGCCAAACGATGTTCGCGCTCCCTTTGCGCCAGCATTCCGGTGAACACCCCCGCCGCGCAGAAGACCAGAATATCAAGCAGTTGGTCGCCACCGTAGGACCGTATCACCGACAGCAGATGAAGGCTGTAGGGCAGACTGGAAATCCCTGCCAACAGACCTGCAAACAATCCGCCACGCCAGCCGAAGTACATGCCGGCGAAGACAATTGGCAGATAGTACAGGTGTTGCAGAATGTTGTGCCAGTGCGCCAGAGTGAGCGGCAGGGCCGCATGCAGCACGCCACAGAATAGAATGCCCGTCAGGATGGCGA
Source organism: Bryobacterales bacterium (assembly GCA_003152325.1). Classification (GTDB taxonomy): domain Bacteria; phylum Acidobacteriota; class Terriglobia; order Bryobacterales; family Bryobacteraceae; genus PALSA-129. The sequence goes on from PLZX01000313.1 coordinate 3,060, forward strand.
TCCAGCGAACATACGCCAAGCGTTCGGGCTCGGCCCGGAGCCACGGAAAGGGTTTCAAATCAGATGCCATCTCCAGTTTATCCGGAAGCGCCCGCAAGGTCGCACTTACC
>PLZX01000178.1 GCA_003152325.1 Bryobacterales bacterium
AAAACACCGCACCCATAAACAGTGCGAGCAACTCATACCGCGCTTCTTGCGCTCCGTGTACCAACTGCGCCAGGCCGGCTTGGCGCAGTTGGTACAACTTGGCCAAACCTTGGCCGCCTGGAGCGAGGAGATCGTGGCCATGTGGCGCTTCACGCGCAACAATGGCATCACCGAAGGCTTTCACAACAAGATGGAACTCATCAGCCGTCAAGCTTATGGCTTCCGCAACTTCGAAAGCCAGAAATTGGTAGCGCTAACGGGAATCGAACCCGCTACTCTACAGTTCAGTTCGGTTCAGTTGGGTCTAAGTGGTTGTGTTTTCGGTCCAGTTCAGTCCGCGACCAGGGCGTTTGTGGCCGTACGGATGGCTGACGTGCTGCCCTGGTGCTGCCCTGCGGCCGGGATTCGGCTGATCGCGGGGCAATCCGATACTCGCCGGCCGACTCGCCAGCATATTTCTTGCGCGTGTAATCCAGCCTCATCGGAGCGCCCGGGGAAATGAAGATCCCGGCCGCCTCCACATTTCTGTCGTGCCGGAGTCTCGCCGGCTCTTGCAAATTTTCCGCGAAGTCATACATCTGCCCCCACCTGCCATCATCTGGAGACCGAATTCGCATTTAATATGCCCGGCAAGTCTCTTTCACCGCATGCCTGTTCCACCAGTTGGGAGGAGCCGATCCGTCTGTTTGCGAGGGCGTCGCTGCGCCAAGTAATATCCGATAACCCCAAAATAACGCTTTGAGGAGTCGAGCGACGCGTGCCCCAGGCGTCCATTCCGCGGGTTGGCGACGATACAGCCATGTGTCGTGTCCTTTCGGCAAGCAGCATGGAAGTGGAGTGCATCTCCTATTAGCTGTGTGGACGCGGCTCGCATCTGTGAATCTACTTCACTCGCAGCGGCCCAAAAACAACATTGATTCGTGGAATAGAACGTGAGGAGACCGAATTGCTAGAATGAAGTCGTCATGGTTCCCAAGCGTTTGCTAACGCCGATGGCAATGGCCGTAGTTTTGGTCGGATGGTGTCACGGTCTCGCACAGGGCCAATCAGAGGAATCGTCCGCCGATCATGGAAGCAAGGTTCACGACGGCCCAGCGCAGGTGAAGCCGCCAGCATCGCGATTCCGTGTAGACGCGGTTCAGCCGGCCACACGCGTCGGCGATTTTCCCGCGGTGAATACGAGCGGGCAGATTCCGAACTTTGGCGGAGTCTTGCAGGGTTTTGCAAACCTGCGCAATGTATCCTTATGGCGCTCGCCCGCCCAGACCATGAACAAAGCGCCGTTCGGAGGCGAAGTCGTACTGCCTTTCGCTCAAGATCGGGTGGAATTGTTCGGTGGAATCGGCGGAGTATACTCGACCATGGGAACTCCTTACACACGGCCGTACACCTGGCTGACACAAACGAAACTGGGTGGCAGAGTGGCTCTCGATCCAGCGGGCCATTTCTGGCTCGGGACGACAGTCTACTACCACACGAATTTCGCCGAAAAGACTCGGCAGTGGGTGATGGGAACCGCCGATTTTGCGATTCGGTTCGGCCGGTAGGTCTACAGAGTGGCGCCGCCGAACAGCACAGTCACTACAACGTCAGCCTCGTTCCGTCGAAAGCTCAACCGGTCGCTCGCGCCCCAGTGGGTGAACCGCAAGGTCGGAGCGATGCGGGCCGCGCGCCATCGGAATTCCACGCCCCCTCCCGCAGTTGCGCCAAACTTGGAAACGTCATAGACTGGCCGGCGGAACGACGGCCCAGCTTCGATGAAGGGATTGATTCCGGCCGGCCGAAACCGATACTTGGCCAGCACGGGAAATTGAAGACTTGTACGGCCCCAGTTCGTTTGCGCCGCTGGCGACGTTTGCCCTTCCACGGTGGTCACCGATTGGCCCCGCATCGGCTTGTAGAAGGCGTCGACCTCGGCCGAGAACCGACGCGGCAAGGCGATTTCGAAATCGGCGCCGATGATGGGGCTGGTCAGGCCGGTGGATGTCGCTGTGACAACGGATGAGGGAGGAGCGCCGAGGAAATCGGTCGGTTGGTAGACCGACGATGGCAGATCGCCCGTCAATCCCCAGCCCGCGATCACACCAAAAGAAATGCGCCGCCCGAACGGTCTTCGGTCGGATTCGGGCGACCGGCTCACGGCGAGCAGCAATTCGAGCTGGTTTTGCCGGGATGTGAAGAACGCCTGACCATTGTCGGGTGCCCAGCGCGTATAGCGCAAAACCGGCGCGATCTGCAATCCGCGCCAGCCCGTCTCCACGCCCATGCCAGCGGCAACGCCCACATGTGACGGCTTGAAATTCAAATTGCCGGTGGTTCGCAGCTCGGGCCCGCCCTCCACGAACGGCCGCCATTTCCCTGCGTCGAGCCGATATTTCGCCAGGATCGGAAACTCCCACGTCACCACGTTCTCCGGATAGACGATGTTTGGCATGCCGATGGGCCCCACCTGCTTCACCATTGTGCTCAATTGGCGATACATGCCGTCGATCTCAATCGAGAGCCGCGAGGCAGCGCGGAATTCGACGACGGCTCCCGCGATCCAATCCTTGTGCGGCGTCCACCCTATTATCTGCGGATTTGCCCCTTGCGATTGGGCGGCATCGGTAAGAGCGCCGCCGCCGATCACTCCCAAGGACAAATTCTGCCCGAAGAGAGCCGCGGGAATAAAAAGAAAGCCGATGAACGTGAGAAGTCGGAGCGGGCGCATGGCAATAAGACTGTGCACTCGGCCTTCCAAACCCTTTTATCTGAAAATGAGGCGCAACGCGTTCAGGCCATGTGCCGTGGCATCACACAAGTGATTGCCGAATCACATGAGCGTGGGGAGCCGGACTGATGCGCCCTTCGGCATTTGCAAAGTATTTCGGCCCGCCCGTAGTGTTTTTTCCCTCTACCGGGTCTTTGATTCAGGGACTCGCTTTGATGAAACGTCTTTCTTTATTTTCCTTGTTTGTCGTCATTGCAGGCGGAACGCTACCGGCCCAGATTCCAATTCCGCGCGTCAACGCGGAAATTGACGCCTCCGGCGTTTTCCCGGTTGGCGGCTATGTGACGAACGCGTACTCCGCCGGTCCGGGGTTGCGCGTGGGCGGTGAGCTTCGCCTGGCACGCTACCTCGCTGCGGACGCCGGCTGGACCGGCGCGTGGCTAGTCAAAGGTAATTGCGACCCCCATGGGTGCTTTTACCCGCGCTACGAGAACAAGCTGCTCGATTACGGCCTGCGCGGGGTTCTTCCACTGGCCGGCGGCAGGGTCGAACTCTCGATCGGGGTCGGTGGCGGTTACATCTGGTACGACAAGCTTTCGGACGACTCTTTCTTCGGCAACGGTTCGCTTTTCCAGTATTCCGGCAAAGCCGCGGTTGCCCTGGACCGGGGCGGCCATTGGCGGGTCAACTTCACCGTCCGCACTTGGCGCGACCTGGGCCGTCCGATCCAGCAATGGCTTTCGACGGCCGCGGGTATCAGCTACGGGTTCGGGACTGTTCGGTAGCCTGCTGCAAGGCCCGCCACGGAACGCGACCAGTAGCTGCATTGAAGTGGAGTTACTGATCAGGGGTGCGGCACGTCACTTGGACGTATCACGCGCAACCCGCGGATCTGGTCTCCTTCGCTCGGGGCTACCGATATTCACTGATATCGTTGACCTTGGACCAACGGCGCGCTACTGGTCATCCAGGACCCGGTGAATCAACCTCGGCCCCTTATCGCTCATGACGAAATAGTGCGCACCGCACTTCTCGGCCTCGTAGCCCACCCGTCCCCCAACCTGGGTAGCTTTGTCGGTCTCGCAAATATTTGCAATGAGCAACTGACTGTCAAGTCGATATGCTAGCGTCGGCACGGCTGGAAACGCCCCCGGAACCTGGAAATAACTATGACCCGGCCCGTGATGGAACGGCGGTGGGAAAACACGTCCAGTCTTCAAATCGACAATCGCCGCCATCAAACATGGCGAGCCGCAGCCCCACTTGACGATGACGTAGTGTCCTGCGAAGTTCGGACCTGCCGCCGCGAGTTCCCTTCCGGTGGTGCCATCGTCAGCTCCCCATCCCTTGCTCACGCCTCGACGGATCACGGTTCGATATCTCCGCTCTTCGGGCGTGGATATGGCAGGTTCGGCAGGTGTCCCATGGAAAACTTCAACGACGGGGAAATCTTCAAAGCGAGGGAGACCGCTGGCACTCTGCGCCCTTGCGCAGATCACTAGCGCGCCAATGATTATGAGACGTAGTGAAGCGTTCACTCCTTCAGAATAGACCAGTCAAATTGCCGCGTCCCGGCTGTTCGGATTGCCGGACGTGAACCGTGAACGCCGTCTACCGATATCCCCACATAACGCACGAGGATTCGAGCGGCGACTCGCGCCAGCGACAGCACCCCTTCTACGGGTTGGCGACTACATCTTCGCCTTGGACTCGTGCTTCGGTGCATTCTCCGGTGGCGCTCCGTTCCCCCATGCAGCTCGCCTTTGCTCTAGAATCGTCGTTTGGCTATGCCGAAGTTTTTCTGCGCCCTGATGCTTTGGTCCGCCTGCGCCNNCAGCGCAGACCGTTGAGGGCAGCGTGGTCAACTGTGGCCTTGGGAGCGGAAGATGGCGCAGGCGCAAGAGTTGACCCGGGAAGTACTTTTTAAGCCGGTTCTTTAAACCGTGAACGCCTCCTTGCGGACGCCACAGGCGCAGTTGGAGCGGTTGCGGCGGACGGCGCGGGAATCCCGGGCGCACTGGTAGCTGAACATTGCAAAAGGGGTCCTTTATACAACAGGCTCCTATTGTGTCCGAGTGGCCGACGAGAACTAGCCGCTGGCGCGGCGGTCGCTACTGCTTCCCTTTGTCGGGGTCTTTCGTTCCTGGTTTTGCTTCTTCCGTGTCGTCAACGGGCTTGGAGAGATGGAGTTTGCTCATCTCTTTGGCTCCGACCTTGGGATCCACAGGCGTGACCTTAATCGCCGTTCCCATGGGTGCGGCGGTCCATTTGAAGTAATAGGTTTTGCCCGCCTCCGCCTCAAACCGGGCCCGCTCGTTTTCTTTCTGCAAGGCTTGATTGAGGGCCGCCCCGGCGGACATGATGACGCTTCCGTAGTACATCTTGTTCAATCCGGCGATCACAACAGTCCCCGGCGGCACTTCCATGAACGCGTATTCGTCGTTGAGGAGTCTGGCGAGATGAGTGGTGTTGACATAGAGATCGTCGTGTGAGGCCGAGCCGGTAAATCTGTACACGCGGTAGATACAGACGATGGCTTTGCCGCTGGATGCCGCGGGCAGTACGGCGGGAGTTTTGGAATCCTGTGCGACGGCGATGGGCCCGGTGAAGAGAAACGCCATCGCACTGAATGCGAGCAGAAGGCTTGCGAGTGACCTGCAAGCTCCCCTGGGGCAAAACGCTGCGACGCCGCTGAAAACAGTGTTACGCATGGGAGCGCTCCTCTTCTGCGGGATTTCCATTATGGGATCTCCCGAGAGACTCAGTATACAACCATCGGCCTTTCTGTGATCCATGAATATCGATCTCCAGCTCTGAAAATCTCCATTCACTCGACCTAGATTATTTTTCCACAGGCGTCAAAGGGTTCAAAGCATCGACTACTTGTCAAAATGCAAATCCAGGTTGACTACCGATATTCACAATTAACGCACCGAACACGTGGATTTGCCGTTCGGCTGGGCGGTCGCGCCCCATCCGCGACAGCTCAGACCTGCAGTCGCGTGTCGTTGTGGGCCGTCCCGTGGTTACCCGGGAGTCGCGGCCGTTCCGAAGACGTGAAGTAGCCGTAACGATCTGCAGCTATTCGCTCCTTGGCAAGCGCCAGTCGCTCCGAACCATCCGTGTGCTGCACGCAGGTTTCAAAACGAATTCACCTTGGTCGAGCCGAGCGGTTGGAGGCGAAAGCGCCTGCCCCACTGCGCGAACATACTCGTCATTCTGAATGACGCACTACGCCAGGTGAGGTTAAATCTCAAGACGTGACCCCATCATCCGCCCGGACGTTTTCGCTGACTACCTGTAAAACCAGTTATATATGTCCTTGACAACCTGTGCTTGAGTAATATTTCCTGCTCTTAGTTGAAGATAAAGAACATGTTCCAACCTCTCTTTTTCTAGAGCTTCTGCTATCGGCTGGGGCCATAAGTTATCTAGGGAGTTCGAGCCGCCACAGGTTAATGGGATGAGGTGGTCTATCTTATACTTGTTTCTGTCCGCAAGGGGTATGTTGTATCGATGCAAGACAGAGAACTGCAATGCAAAGGGGACGTTGCGTTGACAGTAAGATATATGCTCAGCGTATCTGTACTCTTTGAAATCTTGATCATCCGGAGTGCACAGACCCCCCGGGGTCAGCACGGGGTTTGGCTTGGTATGCATGAGAGCTCCTTTGTGGAGAGAGAAAGGTCCAGCGCGTTCTGCCAGCCTGAATGGCGCGATTCAACCGGGATTTCCATTTTGGACTTCCAAATCTCATTCAGTATAAGCCAAAGCGCCATCCTTTGCTCCTGCGAGCCGCGTTCTTCTTCCCGGAGCCGTTTCCGACCCTGCAAGACGAATGATCCAGCCAAGAAAGGCTCTTTCGACCTGGTGGTTGACGGTGTGGGATGATACCTCGATTTATCTCTACCACCGTTGACACCCTAAACCGCCAGCAATGAGATAACAGGGAGTGGGGGGGTTGAATTCATGCTTACATTTGCTGCTCGTTTGCGCGGCGCTGAAGTGGCAAACTCCCGATAAGTGGGTTTCTCGGAAACTTGCCCCCGGACATCGCTCGACTAGCTTCGGCACTCGCGGCACAAGGCCCACGGCCCCGGCTGCCAGGTCGCCTGCGAGAACACTAGCGATATCAACGAATAACGCGCCGAGGATTCGAGCATTGCTCGCGCTGGCGACCGCGTCGATTCGCCGCCGCCACCTTTCGGTAATCCGATGCGATGTTCACTTGGACAAATCGCCAACCCGTCCGCGGCGATGGTAGGATGGGGTCCTGGACGTTTCAGCGGCACCCCGGTGTCAAAAGCAGCAATGCATGTCTAACCGCATTAAGCTCCCACTGAATCTCGCAAAGCAAGTAGCCCTGGCAGCGGCCGGAAGCGCTGCCCTCGTCGTGACGATCATCGTTGGCATCATGAATGCGCCTGAGGTCCGGGCTCAATCGCCCCAATCCGCGCCGGTGCCCGCGAAATTCGAAGTAGCATCCGTCAAACTATCTCCCGATGTGGTTGCCATCATTGCGGCCGGAGGGATCCCCCATACCGCCCGAAGCATGACCGATACAAGAGTGGATCTCGGAAACATACCGCTGCCATATCTGATCGCCATGGCCTACAGGATCAAACCCGAACAGGTCGTAGGCCCGGATTGGATGTCCTCTATACACTTCGACATTCTGGCCAACTTGCCGGCCGGAGCGACCAAGGAACACATCCCAGAGATGCTCCAGGCGCTACTGGCGGACCGACTTGGCCTTAAGGCGCATCTCCGAACCACGGAACTTCCGGTGTATGCGCTGCTGGTGGGAAGCAAGGGGGCAAAACTGAAGGAATCCCTGCCCGACGAGGCCAGTGATCCTCCGGCAGCAAAACAGGGTGGTCAAGACTGGGGCGTGAAGGCCACAGGCACGGGCGAAGACAGGTCAATATCGGGAAGGGGCACGGGAAACTTTGGAAAGTTCAAGCTGACGGTAGCGCATGACACCCTGCACCTTGAATTCGCAAGTATGACAATGCAGAATCTCGCCGATTTCCTAAGCCAAAACAAAGACCGGCTGGTTGTCGATGAGACGGGGTTGAAGGGGTCTTACCAAGTTACTCTGGACATCGCCGCAAGCGACACGGCCGGCGCAAGGACCGCATCGCTCGCGAACCAAGGAGATGGGAACCAACTCTCGATGGCCTCCGAACCGTCCGGGAACTCCTACTTTACATCTGTCGAGAAACTTGGGCTGAAGCTAGAACGTCGAAGAGCGCCGACCGAACAATTAGTGATTGACCACGTTCAAAGGGTCCCGACCGCGAATTAAAGACGCAACTGACGCTACCGGATCGGCGCGCGGCGGCCGGGGTAAACCTAGTGTCGGATTAGCGGCGGTGAGGATTTACCCTGCGGCTGCGTTTACCGCTCCGAGCGCTGGGTCGCGGTCTGGCTGGTAGCGGGGCTGACGATATCACGCCTTAACGCGCCACCAGAACCCTTTTTCCGCAACCTGCTAGAGTATTGCACGTTCGGAGCCTGTGCGAACACGACTGCCCCAACGACCCGTGGGCGGTGCCGGCAACGACTTGCTGGGGCACGCATCCCCCTCGCAACTGAAACAACAGCAGGGGATGGTAGGTTGCGATTCGCACCATAGAAATGGGCCCTCCGGCCATCTCCGCTGGCCGAGGAGGAGAACTTTCGGCAGCTTGGCCCGCATCAACCGCGAACTGATCGGCAAAGCGGTAGCCCTCGATTCCCCGCAGCGCGTCGTGCTGTATATGGACTCGACCGAGATTCCGGTGCACGGCCACCAGGGGCCTGGCCCAGGAAGGGGGGAGTTCCACGTTTGGTTTGGGAGGAATCTGTCATCATCGAAGCAACTTTGCCGCCGCCGCGGGCCTGCCGGGATTCAGCCCGCCGCTGGCCTTATGGCGCGCGATACACGTCGCGCCATCCACCGGTGGGCAGTGCCACGCCGATCACCGTGCCTACAAGCGCTCCCAGCGCCGACAACACCACCTTGCCTGAATCCGGAAACATCCTGCCGGGCCTCGACTTTGCATCCGCGCCAGCACCTACGGCGAGGCCAGCGCCCGTACCAATCGCCAATCCGATGAGCGTGTTGCGTCCGCGATGCCCACGGCGCTTCAGTTCGACGCGCCGAATGTCCGGCCGAGAGAGCATTTCCTGGCTGGTCGTCGCGTTAATCGCCAGTGACTCGGTAGTGATGCGCTGCATGAACCCAATTAGGGTCTTCCCGTTCGCAAGCGTGACCCGGATCTCCGCTCCCGTGACAAGTTGGTTGAGGTTGGCCCAAGTCGCAATGGGCTTGGCTTGTTGGGCCGCCGCGGTCGCCGCAAGAGTCGCGGCCAATAGGGCCGGTAAGAAGATGTGCCTCGGTGTTCTGCTCATAAAAAGATGTTTACACCTAAAACTCGCAATCCAATCAATCATACCCCGCACGGCGCATGCAAAAGGGAAAGCAGGTGAATTCGGTTGGCGGCGCGGAAATTGGATTAGTCCATGACACGCCGTCCACGGCAGCAGTATTGGAGGTCGTCCCTCGGCCCCGACCATGACCGCACCGGACATCACGAGATGGCCGCCGTGCTGGCACCCTGCCCGATCACCAACGCCTACTGATCGGCAGCCGCTTCCCCAAACCTCGTTCGGGCGATGGAAAGAATAAGACAAACGGCTCCGATTTATACGGTTGGACGTATAATCGATGGTGGCCAGGAAGCCAAAATGGAAATCCTGGCCAGAGGTAGTGATGAGAATCTTATTTAGCGTTTGCGCGACGGGGATGATGTTTACAGCAAGCTCTGTAGCACAACAGCCAGTGATTACAGGGTTGCTGAATAACTACAGCTTTGTGCAGCCGGGCTTACCGAATTATGGCATCGCTCAGGGCTCGATTTTCGATATTTTCGGGACGAACCTTGCCGGCGGCTACACGCCTCTTCAGTCTGTTCCGTTAACGACCACGCTCCTCGGGGTTTCGGCGAACGTTATGGTCAATGGCGTGACCGTCCCTCTGATTCTTTACTACGTGCAGCCGGGCCAGGCCGCGGCGATTCTGCCTTCCCGTACTCCGGTTGGAAATGGCGAGATCACGGTTACAAACAAAGGTCAGACCAGCGCGCCGTTCCCGATTCAAGTGGTTCCAAGTGCCTTTGGCATTCTGACACTGAATGGGGCAGGCTACGCCACCGCGGCGGTGTTCGATTCGACATACAAGCTTTTGGATTTTACCAGCGCCATCAATTCTGGAGAGTTTATTACCATCTGGGGAACTGGACTGGGTCCCGTGACCGGAGACGAGGCCCAGCTCCAGACACCACAAGACCTGGCTAACATTCCGATCGAAGTCGACATCGGCGGGGTGCCTGCCACGGTTACCTATCACGGCCGATCGATCTATCCCGGCCTCGACCAAATCAACGCGATCGTCCCGGCGGGCTTGCACGACTGCTTTGTTTCCCTGGTGGTCCGAACCGGCAATGTTGTGAGCAATTTCGCCTCGATTCCTGTGGCGGCCACAGGACGCACGTGCTCAGATCCAATCTTTGGCGTGAGCGCCGCCCAGATTCAAACTTTGTCGAATATTGGTTTCTTTGTCCGTGGAACCATCGCCATGAACAAAGACGTGACCACGACTCCGGGGCTAACCCCAAGCGCGCCTCCCATTGTGACCACGACCGAGTCGGCCAGCGCGCTGTTTATCGACGTTCCTGGGGCTTTCAAATTCACCGGGAGTCTGTTCGCAGGCCTGGGCGCGTCTTTAGGAAGCTGCGCGGTGTACGGGATCAATGCATCGGGAGCAATCCTCGGTCCGAATTTCACTCTGGGCACATCCCTGGATGCTGGCTCCGCGCTGAATGTGACTGGTCCGAATGGGAGCGCTCTGCTGACCGTGCCGAACCCGTCTATCGTTTATTGGTATTCCAAAGTGTTCACCACCGGTTTCATCCCCAATACAGGCGGCACGTTCACTTTCGACCATATGCCGAACGACCCGGAAAGTGCCGATATCAAGGCACCCATCGGAGCGAAGATTACGATCCCGGCTCCTCTGGTTTGGACCAATCAGGGCAGCATCACAAGCGTGAACCGCTCACAGGGTCCGACGGTCACCTGGACCGGCGGCGACCCGGGCACTTACGTTTCGATCGCCGGAAGCTCGGTTGCGAGTTCGGGCTCTCCAGTCGGATCCTATTTCAACTGCTCGGCTCCCGTGTCCGCAGGGACGTTCACGATTCCCGCCGCGGTGTTGCTGTCGCTACCGCCGAGTTCGATTGTGTCCGCGAGTTCTTTCTTGCGGGTCGGAAACACGACCAACGCGCGGAACTTCACCGTGTCAGGGGTGGACATCGGGATCATCTCCGGCGGTTGGAGTTTTACGACGAACCTGACTTACCAGTAGAGCACGACGCATTCGTGGAGTGGCGACGATCTTGGTTCAATCGATACCATCCACTCCGGCGGGATTCTCCTCCAGGCCGACAAAGACAACTCTGGCGGAGAGCCACCTGACGCGAGAAGGAAGCTACCGATAAGTGCCGTTGAACTAAGCCGCTACGCGGCA
>PLZX01000125.1 GCA_003152325.1 Bryobacterales bacterium
TTCGAGCTTGGTGACGCGGCCGGCCTGTTCGTCATAAATCCAACCGTAGCCGCGGGTTTCCTTGACGCCGACATTGAACCAGACCGGGGAATTGAAGCAGGCCTTCTGCGTGAGCATCAGGTGAGCCAGTTCGAAGCGGAAGTTCTCGCCATCCTCGGCGGACTTGAAGTAGCCGTCCTTGTGGCCCCAGTCGGTGATGGTATTGACGACACGCTCGACGAGCTGGGCGACACTGGTTTCGCGCTCCGGGGAGCCCATCTTGCCGTAAAAGTACTTGCTGGCGACGATGTTGGTGGCAGTCTGCGACCAGTCCACGGGGACCTCAACATCGCGCTGTTCGAAGATAGTATTGCCTTTATCGTTTCCGATGGAGGCGGTGCGGGTCTCCCATTGGACATCGTCGTAGGGGGTCTTGCCGGCCTCCAGGCGTGACGTAAAATAACGCGGGAATGCGATTCCCGCCTTGGTTTTGTTGGTAGTCGGGTTCTTCAATTCTTCTATTTTCGCACTGATAGCCACGGCCGGATGTCCCATCTGACGCCTCCTTGGAATTCCCTGAGCAGAAACGCACTCGTAATAGTGCCCCAACATATAGTGGCGCGTCAAGAACTTTATCTATATGAAGGGTGTTAGGGTTACGGTTTGAGGGTGTGAAAACCCACATTGACACTGTCAAGTGGTGGTGGCAAATTTGTAATAAATAGGTTTCCAGAACTTATGGCCACAGGCGTGCTCGCGGCATGGCGAGGGAACAATGCCAGACGAACAGAAGCCCAAAGAGCCTAAAGCGCGCAAAGAGCGCAAAAAGGTCACCGAACCGGAAACCGAAAGCGTTTTGACCACTGCGGCAAAAGCCATCGGCACCGCTGCGGGCAAGGTCGCTGTGATGGCGGGAGCCGTGGAGCCCGCTGCAGCCAAACCACATACGGAGTCAGTGAAACAGCCGAAGCTCCAGAAGAAGCATAAGCACCGCTTGCCGCGCTGGGAGAAGAAAGCCGCGCAGAAAGCCGCAGCCGCCCAGACCCAAGTCTGAGGTGCGCGGCGTGATTCGTTGCGCGTTTTGAGCATGCGGCGCGTCGTTATTTTGTGGATGTTCCGTCAGAAGTGGCGTGCGTAGCGCGATTTTTGCGTCGGCCGGCGTTCCTGGCCGCGGCGGCGATGGCGTGCTGTATTCTCCCTGCCGCTGGCCAGAGGGCCATGGAAGTGCGGCAAACCCGCTATGAAGTGAGGGCGGGCGAGGCGGTCCAGATTGTCGCGCCGCAGGAGACGCTCGATTTTCTGGCGAATGCCAAGAGCCGGCACATTGAAATCGTGACCGGAGAGCCGGCCGCGGCGGGCGGCGGGTTAGTGACCGGGCCGAACCGGACTGGGGACCAGATCCTGCTGGGCGCGTCACTGCGGACGAAACCGGGCGAATACACAGTCAAACTCACCGCCACAAGCGCCGCGGGCGAGGAGCGGCAAAGCACCCTGGCGGTCGAGGTGCAGCCGCGCGCCTCGGTGCCCTCGGGCGCCACCCGGCCTCCGGTAGTGCTCTTGAATGGATGGGAGACCGGCATCACCAATAGTACGTGTCCGATCGCCAAGAGCGCGTCGGACACCTTCGGCAGCCTGGCCCAATACCTGGTGAACGACGGGGTTCCGGTGGTTTATTTGTTCGACAACTGCAAGGAAGACCTGGGCCAACCGATTGAAACCTTAGGCAACGATTTAGGCGCGTTCCTGAAGACCATCAAGTATGACACGGGGGCGCAGGTGCCGCAGATCGATCTGGTGGGCTTCAGCATGGGAGGGTTGATCGCCAGGGCCTACCTGGCCGGACTGCAGCCGAACCAGACTCTCCTTCCGCCCACCACGACGCTGGTACGCAAGCTGGTCCTGATTGCCACGCCCAATTTCGGCTCGTTTGTGGCCGGCAATTATGTGAACACGATCGCGGCCGGATCGCAAGACGCCGAACTGGTGCCGGGCGGCGCCTTCTTATGGAACCTGGCAACCTGGAACCAGCGCGGCGACGATCTGCGGGGAGTGGACGCAATCGCGGTCATCGGCAACGCCGGCCTCTATACCCCCAGTCTGTACTCAGGGACGCCGTTCGCCAATGCCAGCGACGGGCTGGTATCGCTGCCCAGCGCCTCATTGGGCTTTGTGGCCGAGGATGCGACGGTGACCCGCATCGTGCCTTATTGCCACGTGGACCCGGGAGCGTACACGAACACCGGCTTTGGAACTTTCGCGTGCAGTGCGGCAGGCATTGCAAACGTCAACAGCGGAACGCAGTCTACGGGCATGATCGTCCGCTCTTTCCTGGCGGGCACGGCGGATTGGAAGTCGATCGGGAGCACGCCGGCCAACGACCAATACTTATCCAAGAGCGGGGGAATGTTTTTCACGCTGGTGAATGGCGCGGGCGGTTATATGTCGGATCTGAACGCAGTCACGTTTGGAAGCGTGTCCCTGGTGAATGGCGGAGATAACGGGACCGTTTTCTACGTGGACTTTGTGTCGGGGACCGGCACTCTGACGGCCGCCAGTGCGTCTCTTGGCACGATTAACTGCGGCCTGCTGGCGGAACCGTTGGGCTACACTTCGGCGCTGCGGTGCAAGGTGGGCACGGCGATTATCTCGGTGGGCCCGCTGGCTTCGACGGGCGTGCTGGCGGTGAATGCCGGCTCCATCACTATCAAAGGCAACCATTTTGGATCGCAGTGCGTGCTTGGATGCAAGGTGGTTGCGACGCTGGCAGGTGCCGGCACCGGGCAGCAGTTGACCACCACCGCGTGGACCGATACTTCGATTACGGCGAACCTGCCGGCGAGTTTGGCCGGCCTGGTTACCATCCAAGTGCTCGCCGCGCCCGGGTCCGACGCCATCGCAGTGATGGTGAACCCGCCGTCCACGCTCGCGGTGGCGCCTACGAGTTTGCAATTCGCCTGCGTGGTGGGTGGGACGCCGGCCGCGCAATCGATTCAGATCACGAATAGCGCCAGCGGCGCGCTCAACTGGACCGCCACGGCGAGCGTAACAGCGAGCGCAAACTGGCTGAGCGTCTCGCCCGCTTCGGGCACGGCTCCCTCCACGCTTACCGTGTCGGTATCGCCCGCCGGTTTGGGCGCGGGCACGTACACGGGCACCATTTCGATTGCGACAGCGGGCGCGACCGGAAGCCCGGCGGCGGTTCCGGTAACGCTGGTGGTCACCGGCACCCAACCGGCAGGCAGCATCACGGGCGTGTCCAACGCGGCGAGCTTCCAGCCGGGCTTTGCGGGGGCGACGTGGGTATCCATCTTTGGCGCGAACCTGTCGCAGTCCACCTACCAGTGGCAAGACAGCGATTTCGTGAACGGGCTGCTGCCCACGTCCCTGCTAGGGGTTTCGGTCACCATCAACGGAGTGGTGGCGTACGTCGAGTACATCAGCCCCACGCAGATCAACGTGCTGGCTCCGGACGACGCGACGGCCGGCACGGTCCAGGTCCAAGTGACCGCGGGGCAGCAGACCAGCAACAGCTTCAGCGCGCCAAAAACCCAGTTTGCGCCGGCATTTTTCACCATTGGCGGCGGCGCCCATGTGGCCGCGCAACACACGGACTATAGCCTGGTGGGCCCGGCCAACCTGCTGCCCGGCGTGACCACCACACCGGCCCAGCCGGGAGAGACGATCCTGCTCTATGGAACTGGCTTCGGCCCGACCAACCCGCCGCTTCCCACCTCTCAACTGGTGACTGCGGCGGAGCCGCTGGCGAATGACGTCGCGATCACCATCGGCGACGTGGCGGCCACGTGGACGTTCGCGGGCCTAGTGTCGCCGGGCCTGTATCAGTTCAACGTGACGGTGCCGAAATTGCCGAATGGCGACGCCGCGTTGGTGGCTACGATTGGCGGAGTTGCCACGCAGACGGGGGTTTCGGTTACGGTTCAGCAGTGAGGCTGGACGCGCGACGTGACGTTGAGCTTGATTTTGATTTTCGTACCCTCCAGGACTCATGGTACGAAATACCCTATTCCCTAAACTTGAACCACTCGCAAAACCATTGACTTAATCCGCATCCTCGGTCAGACTTCTATAATGCCAATGGCTCAAAGGAGTCATACAGTCAGTAAAGGCTAAGGAGGGAATCTGAGAACACTAGCTGCTGTAATCCTGCTCGGTGTCGGCGCTTCTGTTTTGGCGTCGGCGGCAGTGGTGCCCGAGATCGATCCGGGGTCCGGTGCAAACGCACTCGCCCTGATCGCGGGTGCGCTAATCGTAATTCGGGGTCGTCGCAAGAGCTAAGTCCCCGATCAAACCAAACCTCCCCCTGGGATTTGCGTCCCGGGGGGATCTTCCCAAGCCCCCGGTTTCTGGACAGAGGACCATTGACATCTTCCTCGTACTGGTTCAGAATGCGGGGTATCAATACCGAGGAGGAAGTTTTGAGAAAAATCGTTGCGGTAGTGTTGTTCTGTGTCGGGTTTGCTGTTTTGGCCTCGGCGCAATCACCGAGTCCAGAGATCGATCCGGGTTCGGGTGCAAACGCACTCGCCCTGATCGCCGGAGCGCTGCTGGTAATTCGGGGTCGCAGAAAGAACTAAGTCCCCGATCAAGCCAAAGCTCCCCCTGGGATCTGCGTCCCGGGGGCCAACCCCCTCTTGCGTAAGCTTGTTGAGCGCCAACCCGGACCAGCCGCTTCCCGCAATCCGCCGGCGCCGCCCCTGTTCTCCGGATTGACTGGCTCGACGGTCTACCACCGGGTCGCCTGGATCGCTCTCCTCTTCATCCCGGAACTCATCGCCATTTCAGTTTGGCTGAATGCCTCATCGCTCAGCGGGGCCTATGCGCTCACCCGCCTGATGCAGAACTGGGGAGCATTGACTCTTCGAGCGGTCGTCGCCTTCGCGTCGCTTTTTCTGGTTTTCGGCTACCTTCGGGCCCGGTCCGTGCTGCAGGATCTGGGCAGAAGATCCGCGCCGGTTGCCGTTCGACGCACTCTTCTTGCCGGCCACTTTTGCTCACTGGCGCTCTTTGGCTTCCTCTCTCGCATCCTGTTTGGCGGAAGCGTGCTGGGGGCGTGGACGGACATCGTCGCGCTGGCTTGGGTGGCGTCTGGCCTTCTGGCGATCGTGCTGGCCGCTCTTGCGTTCCTGCCGTCGGAAACCTGGTCCATACTATTCCGCAGCACCGGCAATACGTGGGCATATGCCGCCGCCATGGCAGTATTGGTCTGCTGGCTTGGCAATGCGCTCCGCTTGCTTTGGGGGCCGGCCACTCGGGCGACCTTCGTCATCGTCAAGTTCCTGCTCGGCCTCTTTCTTTCGCGGGTGATCTCCGACCCAGCCAACTCGACCATCGGCAGCACGTCTTTTTACGTGGTCGTCGATCCGGCATGTTCCGGCCTCGAGGGTGTGGGACTGATGCTCGTATTTGGGCTCTTGTGGCTCTGGCTCTTCCGGCAGGACTTCCGCTTTCCCCAGGCCCTACTCCTGGTGCCCGTGAGCCTCGGGACCGCATTCCTGATGAACAGTGTTCGCATCGCCGCGCTGATTCTGATCGGCAATGCCGGCGCACCCAATGTCGCGGTCGGGGGTTTTCACTCGCAAGCCGGCTGGATCGCCTTCAATCTGGTCGCCTTGGGCTTGGTGCTCGGCTCTCAGCACGTGCCCTGGATTGCCCGAAGCCGGCCCCAGTCGACCCCGGCGGCCAGTCGCGCTGATAATCCGAGCGCGGTGTACCTGGCGCCGTTCCTGGCGATTCTGGCCGCCGGCATGCTCTCGCGGGCTGCCGCGGGCCGGTTCGAATGGCTCTATCCGTTGCGCCTGTTCGCCGCCGCGGCGGTCTTGTGGTACTACCGCAAGAAGTACGCCAAGCTGACTTGGTCCTTTGGCTGGCTGGGACCGGCCGCCGGTGTGGTGGTGTTTTCGCTCTGGATTGCTCTCGATCGCCTGGCAGCCCCCAGTCCCTCCAGTGGAACCGTTCCCGGCCTGAGTCCAGGCCACGGCGCAGCCTGGATCGTATGGCTCTCGCTGCGCACTCTGGGCGCTATAGTCACCGTGCCGATTGCGGAGGAACTAGCTTTCCGCGGTTTCCTGCTCCGCCGGCTGGTCTCCGCCGATTTCGAGCGCGCCGACTTCCGGAATACATCTCTCTTTGCTCTGCTGGGCTCCTCGNNGAAGCCATCGCCGCTCACGCCACCACCAACGCACTCCTGGCAATCTGGGTAATCGCGCGCGGCGATTGGCGCTTCTGGTAACTTGGGCCGGTTGATTCCCGACGCGAAAACGCACGCCCGCCGGCGCCATCGGTTATAATCCGGGCCATGTTCGTCGTGCAGAGTTTGCCGGCCGCCATCGTTTTCTGCATCATCACCATGCTGGGATGGGGCTCCTGGGCCAACACCCAAAAACTGGCCGGCAAGGAGAAGTGGCCTTTCGAACTCTTCTATTGGGATTACGCCATCGGGGTTTTCCTGTTTAGCCTGGTGTTCGCTCATACCTTCGGCATGTTCGGCGATGCGGGCATGAGCACCAGGGCAAACATGCATTCGATAGACTTCGGGTTCGCCATTCCGGCGCTGATCAGCGGCGCCATCTTCAATCTGTCGAATATTCTGCTGGTAGTGGGAATCGACGCCGCCGGCATGTCCGTGGCCTTCCCCGTGGGCGTCGGCCTGGCGCTGGTGATCGGCACGGTGGAGAGCTATATCGGCGCGCCCAAAGGCGATCCGGCTCTGCTGTTCGGCGGCGTGGCCCTGATTGTGCTGGCCATGATTTTCTCGGCCGTGGCGCACAGCCGGCTGCCGCACGGCGGCGCCAAAAACCCCCGCCGCGGGTTGATCTACTCGGTGTTCGCCGGATGCATCATGGGCTTCTTTTATCCGCAACTGATGCGCTCCATTTCCCCCAACTTCAACTCCACCGAGATCCTGCCGGGCATGCTGACGCCTTACACGGCGCTGGTCTTCTTCGGAGTCGGCGTGCTGGTGAGCAATATCCTGTGGAACACCATCTTCATGCGCGCGGGCGGCCAGACTTACTCTGCCTATTTCAAAGGCAGCGCCCGTCTGCATTTCATCGGGATTCTGGGCGGATGCATCTGGATGATCGCCCTGAGCTTCAATGTGCTGGCCTCCAGCGTGGCGGGCCCGGCGATTTCGTACGCGCTGGGCCAGGGCGCCACCCTGGTGGCCGCCCTCTGGGGCCTGCTGATCTGGCACGAATTCCGCAGCGCGCGCCCGGGGACGGGCAAGTTCATCGCGCTGATGCTGGCCGGGTATGCCGGCGGCCTGGTGCTGATCGGCGCGGCGTCGCGATAGGGCGCGTCACCGGCCGGCTGGCAGATACTCGCGCGCCAACTCTTCGAACTCGCGCGGCAGCACCATGCGATAGCGGATCTCCAGCGTGGAAAGGCCGGCTAGGTCGAGCGCCATTTCGCTTGAGGGAACCTCGGTCGTCACGGCCAGCAATCGGCCCGGCTCCACGCGGTAGGGCATCACTTTCCAGCGGCGCACGGTTTCAGCGGGGAACACGCGCGTGGCCAGGCGGTCGACCTCGGCCCGCGCGGGCCGTCCCAGCGGGATGCCGGCCTGCAGACTCAGTGCGCGGTACAGGCTGTCTTCGCTCACCTTGCGCAATTGCACCAGGTATTCGCCCAGCCTCACTCCTTTGGGAAGGCACAACGCGGCGTCCTCCACTTCGCCCATGGGAACCGCGCGCAGGCGCACCAGCAGTTCGCCCAGGCGCGGCCGGGGATACATGTGCTCGGTCTTGCGCCAGGCGAGCGGCCGGCGGCGCAGGCGCGCCTCGGCAAACTGCCGCAACGCCGCGAGCGTGGCGGCGAAGTTCACTA
>PLZX01000028.1 GCA_003152325.1 Bryobacterales bacterium
TCGACTTGGACAACACGCTGTGGGGTGGCGTGATTGGCGACGACGGCCTTGAAGGCATCGTGCTGGGACAGGGAAGCGCGCTGGGCGAAGCTTATGCCGCCATGCAGAAATATGCCCTGGCACTTGCGAGGCGTGGCGTCATCCTTGCGGTGTGCTCGAAGAATGACGAGGCGAATGCGCTGGCCCCATTCGAGGAGCATCCAGAAATGGTTCTGCGGCGCCATCATATCGCAAGCTTCGTTGCCAACTGGAACGACAAGCCATCCAACATCCGACAGATTGCAGCGGAACTTAATATTGGCCTCGACGCTATCGTCTTCCTCGACGACAATCCCTTCGAAAGGAATATGGTGCGACGTGAGCTTCCCATGGTCGCCGTGCCCGAAGTTGGCGAGGATCCGAGCTATTATCCCCTTACTTTGCACGATGCGGGGTACTTCGAGGGACTGAAGATCACGAAGGAGGATATGGATCGCACCGGGCAATATCAGGCCAACCGGGAGCGTGAAATGTCCCGCGCCACGGCGGTCGATCTCGACGCATACCTGCGCAGCCTGGAAATGGAGTTGCTCTGGAGTGGTTTCGATCATGTCGGCCTGCAGCGTGTGACGCAGCTGGTCAACAAGACTAATCAGTTTAACCTGAGGACACAGCGTTATTCTGAAGAGCAGGTGGCATCGGTCATCGATGATCCGAACGCTTTTGGGCTCCAGTTGCGATTGGTTGACCGCTTCGGAGATAACGGGATCATCGCGATCGTGATCGGCAAGAAGTGCGGACAGGATATGTTCATCGATACATGGCTGATGAGCTGCAGGGTGCTTGGGCGGCAGGTGGAGATCGCGACACTTAACCTGATTGCGGAGCAGGCGAAAAGATTTGGCGCGAAGCGTCTTGTCGGCGAGTACCGACCCACACCGAAAAACGGCATGGTAAAGGATCATTATGCAAGGCTCGGCTTTGCAGCTATAGAGGTAGGTTCCGGCGGCATTAGCCGGGCTGTGCTGGAGCTTGCGGATTTCAGCCCTGCGGAAGTATTCATGACGATCAAGGAGGTATGAGGGTTGACTGAGGACATGGTTTACGAACGTCTGACGGAAATTTTTCACGACGTGTTCTTCCGCGACGACATCGTCCTGAAACCGGGACTGACGGCTGCGGATATCGCGGGTTGGGACTCGATGAAACAGATTGAGATTATTCTCTCCGTGGAGGAACGTTTTGACGTGAAGCTGACAACAAAGGAAGTCGATAGCCTGCGAAAGGTAGGGGACTTGGTCACTCTCGTCATGAAGAAAGCGGCGTGACATCGCGACGCTGCAGTATCGTCAAGCTGATATAGGCACATACAAGCTGAAGCTTCACTATCCGCACGGGCAACGCATCCGTGAAAGCAGCCTGAGCTTACGAGGCGATTCGAGTTGCAGGGTATTCGTTTCGGCATGGATATTCTACTTTTCGGGGATAACGGCTCAGAATTCATGAGTTCATATCATCTGAGTTTGGCCTGGTAATGGAAGAAATCCGGCGTGAGGAAGCAAGATATGAACGCTGAATCCACCATTCTAGCGACGCGTACGTTTTCCGAACAGGATCAGATGGAATTCGCCGCCTTTTGCGGCGACTGGAATCCGATTCATATGGACCGCGTCATCGCCCGCCGGACGCATGCCGGTTTGCCGGTTGTACATGGAATTCATCTTCTGTTGTGGATGCTTGAAACCGTCGCCGCGCATCGCCCCAGCCTGCCGCCCTTTGTTATGGTGACAGCTGCTTTCGAGCAGTTCGTTTATGTCGGCGACACTGCATCGGTGTTGCTGCGACGGCTGAACGCGGCGGGACTTCTTGTGGAGATCGAGGCGCATGGATCGCGTGCCGCCGTGGCATCGGTCAAATTCGGCCAGAGTTATGCGCTCCGCCCTCCGCAGCAGGATGCTGTCCCGCTGCCTGTGCCGTGCACGCCGCTGCGATTGACAGAAGCCGTCCCGCTGGAGTTCGAGGACCTGTCCCGGCAGCAAGGCAGCCTCGCCTTCGCGTCGAAGCCGGACGTGGCAACAGCGCTTTTCCCGCAATTGTGCTGCCATTGGAGTCCTGCGCGGGTCGCGGCACTCGCCTGCACCTCGGCTCTAGTGGGGATGGCTTGTCCCGGTCTGCACTCGATCTATAGCAAGGTAACCGTCACAGCCTGCGCTGCCGGGGGTCTGGAAGATGGCGTGTTGTCATTCGTTGTCAAGCAGGCCGATCCCCGCTTTCGCAGGGTTCAGATGGATGTCCGGGCGCAGGGACTGACGGGAACCGTCTCCGCCATCGCTCGCATGCCGCCGGTGCCGCAACTAACATTGGCTGAAGTGGTATGCCATGTGGTGAAAACAGAATTCGCTACCGTCCGAGCTCTGATCATCGGCGGCTCGCGTGGACTCGGAGAGGTGACCGCCAAGATCATCGCAGCAGGCGGCGGCCGGGCCTTCATAACCTACAGTCAGGGGCTAGAGGACGCCCAGCGTGTGCAGGTGGAAATCCGGGCCGCGGGCGGCTTCTGCGAGATCGAGCACTACGACGCGCTTGCGCCAGTGGGCGGGCAACTTGACGCAAAAACGCTCAACGTGACGCAACTATATTATTTCGCAACTCCGCGCATCTCGCGCCCGAAGCGCGGACAATATGATGCGGGAAGGTTCGCGGAATTTGCCGAGTTTTACGTCAACGGGTTTCATCGTCTTTGCATCGCCGCGCGGGAATCGTCGCCTGACGGCCTATCCGTTTTCTATCCCTCGTCGGAATTCGTCAGCGAACCTCCGTCCGACATGACCGAATATGCCATGGCGAAGGCGGCAGGCGAAGTGTTGTGCGCGGAATTGTCCCGGGAAGTTCCGGGCTTGCGCGTGATCTCAAGCCGTCTGCCCCGGTTGTTGACAGACCAGACGTCAACCTTTCTCTCGAGCGACATCGCCGAACCACTCGAAACCCTGCTGCCGATCGTCCGGTCGCTCGGCGGATAACAGATGGAAGATGGATTCCCGTCTGCGCGGAAATGAGGGAATTCGGTGCGTCGCGCTCATTCCGCAATCAACTGTTGGCGCGTTGTCGCTTGCTCCGCCACGCTCCGGCAGATATTGATCCAGCCGCTGTAATTGATATCGACCGTGGAGAATCGGTCCATATAGCCGATGAAGAGTCCCTCGTCCGCTCGCTCCACCCGGCAGGTAGGCGACGGGCTCTCGTCGAGCCGGACGCAGAGCAGAACATTATTCTCACTAAATTTGCGGATGCTGTTGTACATGGGAATGATGTAGTCCTTTTCAAGACCCCACTTGAACGCATGGACGAAGATTTTTTCGCCGGCCTCGAGGTCCTCCATCAGCTTTCGGCTCAGGTAGGCGAGCCTGCGGCATTGCTGCTGTAAAAAGCGATCGCGGGGCTCGGCATTCTCGCGCGTAAAGGTATGGCCTGCCATCCGAAAGCGTTTGTCGAGAGTGACATATTCGCCATCCCAGAGATCGAGAGTGACATTGGCGGGCGCCCCCACGCCTTCGAATCTGGTGTCGAGCAGGCGGACCACTACGTCGCCGCCAATGGTTGTCCAACGCAGCAGGCCAAGAGGCTCGGCCTTAAATCGCCGCTGCACCATGCCGAATTCGCAGCCGTCGCCAAGGCTCTCAAAGCGAGTGAACAGCGCGGTCAGAGCCTCCTGATCCTCGGTGATACCAGACAACAAGGTTGGCGGAATTTCAAATGGCGGCGTTCCGCCGTCGCCCGCCGCCAGTGCAAGATCGAGGCGAGCCTGCCAGAGCGCCGCCGCGATCCCGGCCTGAACCGTCTGGTTTCCTGGCTGAAGCTTTTTCAGCTTTTCCCATCGCGGCAGCGCATCCTTCCAGTCGTGGCGACTTGTTGTTACCAATGCCATATGGAGGTGGAAATCGAAATGATCCGGATGCTTACGCAGGGCCTCTGTCAGCAACACAAAGGCTTCGTCCTGTCGCCCGGCTGCGCGCAGCATATCTGCATAGCCGATTGTGGCCACCGGATGAGCCGGCACCTGTTCCCGAAACAGTGTCCAGCGGCGTTCAGCTTCGGCCCAGTCCCTTCGGCTATTGGCGAGCCAACCGGACGCAGCCAGCAGATCGGGATTGGCGGGGAAATGATCAAGAGCCTCCGAGAGCGTCGCATCAGCCTTGTCGCCCTGCCCCATCTCATTGAAAGCCGAGGCGAGACTGATGCGAACTGCCGGCGCATCGGGAAAGTGCGCCCTCGTGCGCTCCCAGCGGCGCACCGCTTCCGGCAAGCCTCGCCTCGCGGCAGCGACGCGCGCATATTCGGACATGAGTGCCAGATCGGCGGACGACCCTTCGGCTGCTGCCGCAAGTACTGCGTCGGCTTCATCAAATTTGCCCGCGCCGCGAAGTGCGGCCGCCAGCCCGACGAGGCTCTCCGTGTCATCAGGGAACTGCTCGTGGACGGTGCGCCAACGCGTTGTGGCGGCGGACCAGTCCTGACGGGCACTTGCGACATAGGCATAAGCCTTTAGAACACCGCGTTCGTTGGGGAAAATGCGGATGGCGGGCGCAAGCAGCACTTCGGCATCGTCGGCGCGGCCCAACTCGATCAGTGCCTGTGCAGCACCACTATAGGAGATGGGGAGGTGGGCAACCCGGGTCTTGAGCTTATCCCAGTACTTGAGGGCGAGCGGCCAGTTCGCACGGTCGCGCGCTTCCATTGCCGCGGCCATGAGAAAATCGGGCTTATCCGTCATCTCTTCAATGGCCGAACCTTGTTCCGAAGTAGGGACGCCCGGACCTATGTCCTTGTTCGCGGGGCGGAAAAATTGTTTAAGAAAACGCTTTGCGATGGATATGTCAAGGCTTCTCATCATGTCAATGGCCGGCGTACATTGCGCTTTTCTTCTATCCACCATTGGATATCATTTTTCGGATCTGAGCAAGACTTTGTAGAAATACCCGATGGGCGAGCGCTTGGGCGTTTGATCATCGCGATCTTCTCGACCCGGTCCCTTCACGATTGGTCGGCAGTCGGAAAGGGCAGGGCTCCGGAGAAACCTCAGCCCTCTCTGCTCGGACGTAAGACGCTGATTCTCGATCCATCTGGGCAAACATCCGCACGATCGCGGAAAAGTCGGCCGATCGCAAGGAAAAGTTCACAATCCGAAATGCCGGAAGCGGCCCAGATCACTCGGTTGGGAGAAGTCCCCTGAGCACCATCCAGCACTGCGCGGACGTTCCGGTGCAGACTGAGAAGGTCCAGGATGAGCTGTGCAGGAACTGGTTAACTGACTGGCCGGTTCCGGATGTTACCAAAGCAAGAGAACTTTATGCGTAGAGACCGGTGGTCGATCTAGCGGCGGGCCTTCGGACTATGTTCGATGATTGCCGTCGGAATAGCTATCTCTGAACAGCCACGGCACCCGGCGGTCCGCTCCATTGGCGCACGTGACGTAATCTCGGCTGCGCTTTTTGGATGGCTCGGTTGCGGCAGTGGCAAACACAGATTCGTTGCCGGGGTGCACTGGTCCTTGGCCACACGGGAAGACGGGGTTGCTCGTGTATAGGCATTTCTGGTAGTATCTGTCTTCAGTGCAAAGTAGCGAACATGAGGGCTCTAGTTCCATTGTGCGCCTAGTGCGTTGACATGGCGTCTTGAGGGATTGCACAAGTGCCTAGCGTCACTTCCTAAGGAACATTATGACTTATTTCACGCGGACCAAGAAAACCGCTACTAGCCTGCTTATTCTGATCTGTGGGATGGTGGCTTGCGGTGGACCCCAAGCTCCCCAGGCGGTTGCCACCGGTCCCGCGGCCAGAGCCCGAGCAGATTTGCTCCAAATGCCACCTGAACTCGCAGGCAGGAATCCGGTTGAGCAAGGTCTGGCGTATATCGACGTTGTCAACGAATTGTATCCTGAAAGTTCGAACCCACAAGTACGCCACTTCCGCATCAAGGCCGGCGCGGTTTTCTCGGTGCGGGGATGGGCTTTCGACGACAAGCGAAATACCACCCCGCCAGTCTGGCTTGAACTAGTTGGCAAGTCTGGTGCCGATCGGATTTTTATCCCTGCAAAGAGAACGCCAAGCAAAGACCTCGCGGGGAGCTTCCACCATCCCTGGGCGGGAGTAGCCGGCTTCAATGTGCCAGGCGAACAGGCGAACATTCCTCCGGGCACGTATGAGGCTACGGTGTTTCAAGCAGACCCCGACTTGTTGATAAAGACGCCTTTTTACAGCGTTCAGAGAATTACAATTACGGTTGAGTGACGTCCGCGATCACTTGCAGGCTGCAAACAACCGTTTTCCACAATAAGCAGTCCCGGAGAACAAGGATGGTTCGCTCACAGCAAGACTGTTGAGGCAGTAACATAGCGGCACCCGCTGCCTCACCGATTTACCATAAGATCGGCCTCTTCATCAGATCGAGTTGATAGTCTTTACGACGGTCCTCCAGGTTCAGGCTTGTCACCAGAGAGGAAAGGTCCTCGATTAATTGCCGGCGCATCCGGCCTTTGGTGAATCGCGCAGCCACCAGCTCGCGGCAGTGTTCGGCAACGGAACGATCACTGCGGAGGATCTCTCTCCATTCGAGCACGGCTTCTGCGTATGCCGCGACGCTTCCGTCCGCCGGCAGAACACGGCCAGTCCGCGGCGTGAGACATCGGCCAATGCCGCCAACGTCGGAAGCCACCACCGGTGTGCCGTGTGCCAAGGCATGGAGAACCGTCATCGGCAAGCCCTCGTACTTGGAAGTCATCAGCAATACGTCCATCGCAGCGGGATACTGAGCCGCCTGACGCTGATATCCCGCAAACACCACTCTGTCAGCGAGCCCAAGTTTAGCAGCCGCGGCCATGGTTTCATCCAGCAATTCTCCGTCTCCGACCACCAGAAAAACCGAGTCGCGATGCCGCTCTACGATCGTTGAGGCTATCGTCAGCCAACGTAAGGGGTCCTTTTGGTCGGTGAGGCGACCCAGGAACCCGACGACAAACGCTGACGCCGGGATGTTCCACTCTCTGCGAATCTCGCGCCGCAGGACCGCCCGGACCGCATCGCCCGGCAGCTCGTCAGGTTCAAATCCGTAGTCCAACGGTTTAAACCCTTCCATAGCAAGGCCGTACTTTTGGGCCGCATACTCTGGCAGATCACCGCTCGTGACATACCGGAGACTAAGTTTGTCGTGGTAAGGCGCGGACACGCGTACCCAGTCTTCGCCGAAAGCGTGTAGGTGCAAAAGATCCGCGTAGCGTACCTGCTTAGTTACCGCCGGCCAGTCCGCGGCCAGAATATAGCCGTACCGGGTATTGCGGTTGAAAACGATGTCCACACATTTGGCCATCATCAGGTAGCGCAGGAAAGCCATTCTGCCGTCCTGATCATCCCCCATGCGGTCGAGGCAGAAGACCTCGTCCACCGCCGCCTTGAACTCGTCGTACCAGGGGCCCTCCGGCCGGTCGCACGCTACCAGAATGACACTGAAGCTGTCACTAGGCAGGCAGGACAAGATCCGCAAATCAACGACTTCCGCTCCCCCTACGTTGAACGATGGGATCAAGTACAGGATGGTAGTCTTTCCGCCGCCCCAGCGCTTCGGGCAGAACATGTTGGGGAGGTTTTGGCGGCGGTAACGCTGGGTTGGTATCGACGGTGGCATCACGCTGCACACCGCGTCCGCAACTCTGTCCAAGAGTCCCGGTTCCGGCGTGCCGTCGGAAATTAACGGCGGCAATTGCCCTCCCCCTTCGCTGGCCAAATGACGCCGCACCACGGAACGGGAGATCTCCTCCAGCCGTCCAGGCGAGTCTTGCGTCAGCTTTCGCGATATGCCTTCTTCGTGACGCCGGTAATGGAAGAGCGGTTCCCGGAACAACCGGCCGGAATAGCCTTTGGCCACCAGACGCAGCCAAAAGTCGTAATCCTCCCAACTTTGAGTCATGGTAGGGTCGTTCCCGCCGAGGGCCAGGTAGATGTCGCGTCGGATCACGCAAGTAGCGGCAAGGAAGTTTTCCTTGTGTAGGCGCGCCGGATCGAATTCGTAGAAGCAGACCGCCTGAACGTCCCCGAAGTGCACCACGCCGCTGTAAACGAAGGCATGCTGCGGTTGCCATGCGAGAGACCAGCAGAGCTTCTCGATCGCGCCTGGGTCCAGTAGATCGTCGGCATCGAGAAACATGATCAACTCGGCGCGGGCGGCTGCAGCGCCGCGATTCCGCGCCGTCGGTAAGCCTGCATGTGGGAGGTCTAACACGCGGACCCACCCTTCGCCGCGTACTTCGTCGATCACGCGCAGGCTATCCGGGTCGTCCGACACGTCGTTGGCCAGGATCACCTCAAAATCTTGCGTGGTCTGTGCGCGCAACGAATCGAGCGTTTGCTCCAGATAGCGGGGGCTGTTGTAATAAGGGATAATGACGGATATCAGCGGCCGCCATGCGCGTTTCGCAGCGGTGACTGCTTTTGGCTCGAACAGCCCGCTGTTGATTGCATGAATCTGGCCAAGGCCCCAACCCTGCCGGTCCTTTAGGGCGTGCGACATCGAAGTGCTGTGGCGCCGGTACTCGAACACCGGCGCAGGCACGCACAAACCATAGCGCCCGTGGCCCGAAAGGCGCAGATAGAACTCCCAGTCTTCGTAACCGTAAGTGAAGTCGGCCCTGTAACCACCTGCCTCATCGAAGGCACGGCGCCGGATCAGCGAGCAGACCGTCGGGTGGTTAGACCACAGCAGGTCATATGCATTAAAGGTCTGGGTCGCCCACACCAATTCCTGAACACCGAAGAAGCGTTGATAAGGATACGCATAGGCAGATGACGGGTTGCTCTGAAGCGCATACATCAGCAACGCGACCGCATGCCGCTCCAGTCGGTCATCGCAGTCCAGGAACATCAGGTACTCGCCCGTAGCTACCGCAGCGCCGTTATTCCGCGTCTGCGCCAACCCCTGGTTGAACTGGCGAATGACGCTCACGCGCGGATGTCGAATTTGGTCGAGAACTTCGATGGTCTCCGGATCGGTCGACTCGTCATCAACCACTATGACTTCCACGTGAGGATAAGTCTGCGCCAGGACCGAAGCAATTGCTTCCCGTACGCACTTACCATAGTTATAGCTCGCGATTATTACTGAAACCAGTGCATTGCACCCGGCCAGCGCTTGTGTGAGATCGCGGGAAGCGGCCACCAGACTAAGCTTGGCCGCTTCCGGCACCGCCTCGTGAGGAAGGATTGGGGCGACGGCGGCAGGTGGCGCAGCCGGCGTTGCAAGAGAACCAGGCGCCAGCGGAGCTTGCGCTTGACGCAAGATCTGTCGAACTAGCGGGTTGCTGCTCATTGTTTTCAGAACCGAGTCCGATTGCAGGCTGCTCCAGGATCTACTTGGACTGCGGCCCTCAATTGCGCCATAGAGGATGTAGTGCAACAGCGGATTCATCCCCGAACGTTCCACATCGGGACAGGACGCCAGATAGAATGCCGTATCAAAAAGAGGATGAGGATTGCGTCTCTCTGCGGCGCCAAACAGCAAATAATGCCATAGCGGGCTCCACCGGCTGTTTGCCACGTCCGGATTACTGGCAACGTAGTAGGTAGCATCCATCAGGATGGCAAGATCGCGAGCCTCCGATCCGTGCTTCGAGAGTGCGCGAAGGTGGATCAAAGCAAGGCCGGTCAAGCTAGAGAGGATATTTCGGTACATTTCTCAAACTGGTCCGTTTTGACACGACGGGCCCATATATTTTACTACGCTTTGCTGAAACCATACATTAGCGAGCCTTTGGACTCTGGCGCGACTCGGCTGAATTCGCTGCCTGCGGGTAATTCTCAAAGCATGACGATCTACGTTCTCCCCTTCAACCAAGCGGACAGGTCGCAGGATCTAAACACTTCTTCTCTCGTGACCCCGCAAGCCGGAGAGCCATCCGATGCACTGCCGCACCGGTTCCGTCATGCGCCAGGTAAGCGAGTTCCTCAATGCGGTTAGCTCCCGTTCCCTTGAGGCCCCAAGCGCTGCCGCCTCCTTGAGACTCGCTGCCTGCGAAACCATTTCTTCGCTGCGTCGCCGCATCTCGCAAGCCTGCGCGCCCAAAGCCAGCGATAATTCGCAAAACGCCTCTTGACGCACACAAAGCTCGTCTTTCAAGCGAGCGATTTCACGCTCGCGAGCAGTTAATTGGCTGGTAATCCGCCGCGTGGTCGAATTACGGACGGAAAGTTCATTCGACAGGCGATTGATTTCATCCTCCCG
>PLZX01000201.1 GCA_003152325.1 Bryobacterales bacterium
AATTTCTCGAACTGCCACTTGGGGATCTTGACCACGACGTAATCGAGCGTGGGCTCGAAGCAGGCCGGCGTTTTGCGCGTGATGTCGTTGCGAATCTCGTCCAGCCGGTAGCCCACCGCCAGCTTCGCCGCAATTTTCGCGATGGGGAACCCGGTGGCCTTCGACGCCAGCGCGGAGCTGCGCGAAACGCGCGGGTTCATCTCTATGATCACCATTTTCCCGTTGGCCGGGTTGATGGCAAACTGCACGTTGGAGCCGCCGGTATCCACGCCGATTTCCCGCAAGCAGCGGATGGCGGCGTCGCGCATCATCTGGTATTCGCGGTCGGTCAAGGTCTGGGCCGGCGCCACCGTGATGGAATCCCCGGTGTGCACGCCCATAGGGTCGAAATTTTCAATCGAACAGACGATGATGCAGTTGTCCGCCAGATCGCGCATCACCTCCAGTTCGAATTCCTTCCACCCGAGCGCGCTCTCTTCGATGAGAACTTCGTGAACCGGGGAGAGCGCGATGCCGCGTTCCAGGATCTCCATCAGCTCTTCCTGGTGGTACGCGATGCCGCCGCCCGTGCCGCCCAGCGTGAAACTGGGCCGCAGGATGCACGGGTAGCCGATGCGCTCCGCGAATTCCAAACCGCCCTTCACGGTGTTCACCAGTTGCGATTGCGGCGTCTCCAGGCCGATCTTGCGCATCGCGTCTTTGAACAGCAGACGGTCTTCGGCCTTCTTGATGGCGTCGATCTTCGCGCCGATCAACTCCACACCGTACTTGTCCAGGATCCCAGCCTCGGCCAACTCGACGGCCAGGTTCAAGGCAGTCTGTCCGCCCACCGTGGAAAGCAGCGCGTCCGGCCGCTCGCGCCGGATAATCTCTTCCAGATACGGTACCGTCAGCGGTTCGACGTAGGTCTTATCGGCGAGGTCGGGATCGGTCATGATGGTCGCCGGGTTGGAGTTCACCAGCACCACCTGGTAACCGTCGGCGCGGAGCGCCTTGGCCGCCTGCGTCCCCGAATAGTCGAACTCGCAGGCCTGGCCGATGATAATCGGGCCGGAGCCGATGATCAGGATACGGTGGAGATCGTTGCGTCTGGGCATCGCCTATCTCCCGCCCATCAGTTGGATGAAGTCGTCAAACAGGTAGCGCGAATCGTGCGGCCCCGGAGCCGCTTCCGGGTGGTATTGCACGCAGAAGGCCGGGTGATTGCGCAGCCGGAAGCCTTCAAGCGTCTGGTCATTGAGGTTGACGTGGGTGATTTCGACGGCGCTCGAGTTGAGCGAATCCGGATCCACCGCGAACCCGTGGTTGTGCGACGTGATCTCGACCTTCTGAGTGAGCTCATTACGCACCGGGTGGTTGGCGCCGCGATGGCCGAACTTCAGCTTGTAGGTCTTGCCGCCTGCCGCCAGCCCGAGCAGTTGATGGCCCAGGCAGATGCCGAAGATTGGCTTCGTTCCGATCAGCTTGCGGATGTTCCGCACCTGGGTCTCCAGCGGTTCGGGATCGCCCGGGCCGTTCGAAAGGAAGATGCCGTCCGGCCGGAGCGCCAGCGCGTCCTCCGCCGAAGTCATCGCCGGAACCACCGTCACCCGGCAGCCGGAGTGCACCAGACGCCTCAAAATATTGTGTTTGATTCCAAAATCATAAGCCACCACGTGATATTTGGCTTCGTTCCGCGCGCCCACCAGCTCCGAGGGCGAGCAGGCATCCACGCCGTGGTGCCATTCGTAGCGTTCGGGAGTGGAGACGCGGCTGGCGAGATCGAGCCCGGCCATGGTGGGGATACCGCGGGCTTTCTCCACGAGCTTCGCCGCGTCCTTCTCAATTGACGACAGCACCCCGCGCATGACGCNNATGCCGGCGCCGCTCAGAAAGGCGTCGGCTTCCTGGTCGGACCGCCAGTTGCTCGCAATCCTCGAGAACTCGCGCACCACCAGTCCTTCGATGTAGGGCCGCGCGGCTTCGTTATCCGCCGCACTGGTTCCGTAGTTGCCAATCTGCGGGTTCGTCAGGATGACGATCTGTCCGGAATAGGAAGGGTCCGTGAAAATTTCCTGGTAGCCGGTCAGCGCGGTGTTAAACACCACCTCGCCGGACCGTTCCACAGGCGCACCAAAACCTCTGCCCTCGAAGACCGTGCCGTCTTCCAGGGCCAAGATCGCAGAGTTCAAGTTAGGTTGTTCCTCCCAGGGAGTGGATAACCTTCATATTAGCAGGAGAAGGAAACGGGCCGGAGGCCTGCGGCCGTGCGAGCTGTGCCAGTGCGCGCCATCTTCTCGTAAGCCATTAGATAGTAATGGTATTCACAAATCAAGTTCCACCGGCTGTAAGAGGGCGAGGAAAGGTTATGCTATGACAGCCCAAGGTCCGCGCCCGAAACCTTGGTCGGAGGAATACAATGACGAAAACTCGGAGTATCGTTTATGCGGCTTGCCTAATCACCGCCGCTGCACTCACCTCTCGGCCGGCATTGGCCGGCCCGGTCCTTTTCTCAACCTTGGGACCCAGCAACGAATTTGATGGCACGATCGGCTACTTTATTGACGGCAACGGCTCAGGCTTCTTCAATCAGGTGATAGCCGATCCGTTCGCACTCGGCGCCGGGGCTACGGTGGGAGATGCGGTGCTCGCGATGGGCAACTTCGCGGGCGGTAACAATGCGGTGAACGTCTACATCGAATCCGATAGCGGCGGATCTCCCGGTGGCATTCTCGCAGCATTGTCGCAGGTCGGGACAATACCCGCGTGGGACAACGTTAGCGGCGGCGGGCTCGTCACCTTTACCTGCAGCGGCGGCGGGTGCACGTTGGGAGCTGGCTCGTACTGGCTGGTTGCTGTGGAGCCCGATTCCGGCACCGAACAAGTGTGGGATTTCGCCTATTTGGATGCGCCAACCAACGACTTCTTTAACCAGGCCGGCAGTGCCACCGGACCCTGGACGTCTGCCTCGGGAACTAATAACGCATACCGGATAGACGCGGCGGATACTGCTACCCCGGAGCCCGGTTCGTTGATCCTTTTGGGAACTGGCCTGCTGGGCCTCGGATTGGTTCGCCGCCGCAGGAGCTCTTAGCAGCCCGGGCCAAGTCGCTGTTTCTCACGCTACGCCGCCTCGCGGCACTGGTGGCGGCGCCGGAGGCAGCTCCGCGGGAAGCTGGTCCTTGCACAACTCCAGAACCTGGATGGCGGTCAGGGAGGATTGTGCGGTGGTGTTGGTGGAGGCGAACGGCGCTTCGTCGATCGGATTCAGCGCGTCGGAGCCTGACACATGGCGCGTGACATACGGGCCGCCTGGAAGACGCCGCGGACCGCTTCCGCCGCCCAACTGGCTGATGGCGCGTGCGATGAACGCGGGGTTCCTGGTTTTCGAATAGGCGTAGGCCGCCAGGCGGCCGGCGCCGGCATAAGCCCCGTCGCTGCCCTCGGCGCCCGTCGTCATATCGGTTGCCACCACGGCCTTGGGTGCACCGGTCAAGCGGCAGTATTGCAGAAAGGCCTTCTGCCAGCCCTCGTGCTCGATGAGTTGGTTCAGTTCGAACACCACTTCTGCGCCGCCCTGGATCACCTGCAGATTGTAAACGCCGAAGCCATCGGGGACCAGCGGGTAGAGCTTGCTGGTTTTGGGATCGTATCCATATAGTGTGTTCGGTCCAGTCATGAAGCCGTAAGGCATCTTCACAATCGAATCCATGCCGGCGAGAATTTTGTCGCGATACTTGGTATCGCCGGTGCGCTCCCACTCGGTCATCCAGTTGCCAACGCAGGCCAGCCAGTCCGGACCGCCGCGCATGCGGCCGGGATACGGAAGCGGCCCCGTGCGCGGGGAAGCCAGCCGCATGGGATCGATCTCCATGATCTTGTTGTCGACGTCCACCACTTCCCGCATGATGTCGCCGGTGCGCTCGTCGGTGGTGAGGTAGTAGTAAAAGCGGCGGAAAGCCGCTTGGCTGATGCGCGCTTCCTTGGCGCCGCACCCCCAGTGGCGCACGTTGTGGCGCGACCCGAGTCCGGCAAACCGGCCGGAATGGTACGTATCCACTTCGCTGGTGTGGCGGGTCATGGCTTCCGCCATGCGGAAAACATCGGCGCGGCCGGTGCGCAGAAAACTGTACCAGAGCCACATATCGGTTCCGAGTTCGGTGTTGTCCCAGGCGTAGCCTCCGATGTCGTAACGCCAGGTGTGCCGTGCCGCATCGTAAGCGTGCATCACGTCGCCGTAGTCCAAAAAGCCGTACCAACGGCGCTGCTCGATCTCTTTGCGGTAAAGCTCCAGCGCCTGGTTGAGTTGGTCTTCCACCGTGCGCTTCAGGGGCGTGGAGCGGTCCGGCAGACTCCATACGCCAAATGCGGAAACCTGGTGCAGATGTTCGGGGCTGCACACCAGGCGCGGCGGCTCGGCATTGGCTTGTGCCTGTTTGACGGTGTCGTCCCGCGAGGGCACGGCGCCCGAAGGATAGAGCGTCAATTCGCTGGTGCGCCCGATGCCGTTGGCTGTGCTGAATCCCGGCTGCGCATCCTCATAACTGGCCTCCAGGGTGTGATTGCGTGTGTCGTAGAACCGCAGGTCCATGGCCGGGGCGTCTGGCGACCAGAGCCAGACCACCACATCGGCGGCCGCTGAAGTGGCATTCCGAACTTCGAGGGAGGCGGGGTAAGACTGCCAGAAATTCTTCAAAGCGACGCCCAGGCCGCCGGTGACATCGCCCGCAAACACAAGGCCCGATGCGCGCTTTCCCACTCCGGCGGTTACCCAGCAACATTCCGGGTGGGTCCGTTTCTGAATGGTGAAACCGTCGGCCGTCGGCTGCACCAATTTAAAGGAATCCCACACGGCCCAATTGTCCAGGAGAAACTGGCCCTGGGTGTTGTACCGATCTTTGTCGGGAATCCGCTGGCCGGCCAGTTGCGCGGCGTAGAGGTCGTCGCCGGCTGCAATGGAGAGGCGCCGGGCGCCGGTGGCCGGCTGGATTGGTTCGGCCCACAGCCCCGAATCTTCCCCCGAGAAACGGATGTGACGGTTGTGTATTTGTTCGCGCATGGGCACCGCGAACTCGACTCCCAGCCCGCGAATGAAATCCTTCTCCTGGTCGCCGTCGAACACAATGGAGTGGACCATGCGCACGGCAGTCTCTCCGGCGTAAAAGTAGAGCCGGACGGCGAATGGCAGCCATTCCCGGTTGCCTTTCCCGGCCTTGTGCACGCCTTCGATCTTGACCGTCGCGCGCACCGGCCCGGTCTGTTCCACGGTGGCCTTTCGCACGACGCTGGTGAAGTCCTGCAGGCGGATCACGTCCGCTGCGGACCGGTCTTCGAGCGTGCAGAGCAAGCGGCCTCGGCGTGCCACCACGCGGCCGTCCACGGTCATGGAGTCGATGAAGGTCTCGCCCTCGCGCGGAATACGGCATTGCAGCTTGCCGGTATCGATGTCGATGCCGGCGGCGTCTTCGCGTACCTTCACCGACGG
>PLZX01000289.1:0-30128 GCA_003152325.1 Bryobacterales bacterium
GGCCGGCCTACAACGAAATCGGCTACCTCCTGAGTCGGCAATTCCAGTATCAGAAAGCCGCCGAGGCCTTCGGCGAGGCCGCCGCCATGGCTCCCAGAGTGGCCTTGCCGCTGGCCAACCAGGGGACCATGTACCTCTTGCTCCACCAGGAGGCCAGCGCCGAGGATGCCTTCCGCCGCAGCCTGCAACGGGCGCCCAACTATGTCGCTTACGTCAACCTGGGGACCATTCTGTTCGAGCGCAAGGATTACCGCCAGGCGCTGGACTATTACACCAAGGCTCGCGACCTGCGCCCCAAGTATGACGCGGTGTGGCGTAACCTGGCGGATTGCTACACCATGATGGGCGACACGACGCGGGCGCTGGAAAGTTACGGCATGGCGGCCGAGACTCTGTCCGCGGCGCTGCGCACCAATCCGCGGCCTGCCGATAGCTGGATCTACCTGGCCTTTTATCACGCCAAGCTGGGGCGCAAGACCGAGGCCGAGGCGGACCTCCAAACCGCCGCGGAAAAGGGCGGCACCAGCCTGCAGGCACAATTGGTGAAGGCCCAGGCGCTGGCCCTGCTGGGACGCAACGAAGAGGCGCTGCGGCTGGTGCTCGACTGTCTCGACCACGGCCTATCCACGGTGGATGTGGAACTGGCTCTCGATTTGAAAGAAGTGCGTGCTGATGCGCGGTACCGCCGGCGCAGCCCGCAAAACGGGCACCAGGAGCCCGCCAACCATCACTAACAAACGAGGAGTTCTCAATGCTGCGTATAAAAACGAAACTGTGGATGCTGACGATTAGCTTGGGTATAGGGGCGGTGGTCCAGTCCGGTTGCGGCAACACTATCCGGGTGATTCCTTCTCCCGACCAACCCGACAAACTGATTCTGAACCCGCAACAGAACGACGTCATTGAATGGCAAGCCGACGTGAATCCGAGTTTTCTCGGACCGGCTCCGTGCGCGGGCGGCCAACCGCAGGGTGGCAAGTGCAAGGTGAACGAGACTGCGGGCAAGTACCTGTACAGTTGCAGCAAATGCAAAGATCCGGAAGTCGTGGTGGGGTCCGACATTCCGTCGGGTATCAAGCACACGATTTCAATAGCGGCTGGCGCGGCAATGGCGTCGGACGCGGTATCGGTGTGGTGTAACAACAACCAGGTGGCCGTGGCTCCCGCCGAGGTCGACTTCACTCCCAAATCCGGCGACACCGTCCAGACCCTATGGGTGAATACCGGAAACGGCTC
Source organism: Bryobacterales bacterium (assembly GCA_003152325.1). GTDB lineage: Bacteria > Acidobacteriota > Terriglobia > Bryobacterales > Bryobacteraceae > PALSA-129. Next base: position 1,237 of record PLZX01000289.1, read on the forward strand.
CAGCTTCATTAAGGACTGGCAGGTGAACTTCACCGGAACCAGCCCATGCCTCGAAGCGCAGATTGGGGCGGGTCACGACAACACGTGCACCTTCAACGCCTCGGCGAGTGCGACGTACACTTACACGGCTAAGTCCTCCAGCGGCGAGTGCAATCAGACGACCGCTGCGGGAACCATTAAGGTGACCGTGCAGTAGTCGCCAGGCGAGCGGCGGTTACCCTTCCAGGGCAGCCGGCGTGGACATTGTGACAGCCGCGCCACGGCGAGGATTTATCAGATTTAAAACTCTCATTCACTTATAATCAGGACATGCAGCAAGTCGAATGTCCACACGCCATTCCCACCCGCCGGCAAAAGGTTGCGATCCTGGCGGGCCTGGCTTCTCTGGTATGGTTCCTCGTGCGCGTGATCCCCAAGCCCTCGCGCGCCGCCTATCCCTGCCAGCGCGCCGCCGCACCGCTGGCCAGCGGATTCGTCATCTGGCTGGTGGCATTGCTGAGCACTCGTGTGCTCAAGCGCTCCCGTTACGCGCTGGTGGGCGTCGTCCTGGCCGGCGCAGTGGTGGCCCTCTGGCTGCCGCTCGCTTTCACCGATGACGCAGCCGCGCAGGAAACCTTTGTTCCCTCCGACGCCCCCAACACGCCGATCGGCGTGGGCAAAGGCATCTTCCCCGGCCGCGTGGTTTGGGCCCACGAACCCGACGCCGCCAAGTGGGACGGCAAAACGGGCGACTGGTGGGACGACGCGAATTCCGATCAGAGCCTCATCAGCACCATGCTCTCCGACGCCGTCAAATCGCTCTCCGGCAAGAAAACCGAAAAGGACGCGTGGGACGCTCTCTTCCGCCACTTCAACCAGACCCACGGCGCCGCCAATGTGGGCTACCGCGCCGGCGAAAAAATCGCCATCAAGATCAACGAAAACCAAAACCGCTCGGGCACATGGACCACCGGCCAGGCGGTGCCCAGCCCGCACATGATCTATGCGCTGGTGGCCGAGCTGATTGAGGTGGCCGGCGTGCGCGGCGAGAACATCACCATCTACGATGCCAGCCGCGTCATCGGCGAACCGATCGTCAAAAAGATCCGCGCCAACCAGAATGCCGATTTCCAGGCCGTGCGCTTCGTCGCCGGCCGGCCGGGCAACACCGGACAGATCGCCGCCGAGTTCGATCCCGCCAACGCCGTACACTTCGCCGACCCCGCCGTCCCGGAGGCCTACCTCCCCAAGGTCGTCACGGAAGCCAAATACCTGGTCAACTTTGCGCTGCTGCGGGCGCACATTCTGTTCGGCGTGACCCTCACCGCCAAGAACCATTTTGGCGAGGTCTACTTTCCCAACAACGGCGGTTGGACCCCCAGCCCCCTGCACCGCTTCGGCGGACGCACCCGCGCGCTGGGCTCTTATAACTGCCTGGTGGACCTGATCGGCCACAAGCAACTCGGGGGCAAGACGCTACTCTACCTTGTCGATGGCCTATACCCCGGCGAACACAACGAAACCAAGGTAACGAAATTCGCGTCCTTCGGCGATCAGTGGGCCGCCAGTCTCTTCGCCTCCCAGGATCCGGTCGCCATCGATTCCGTGGGCCTGGACTTCCTGCGCAACGAGCCCAGGGAAACGCAGGTGCGCGGCACCGCCGACGCCTACCTCCACGAAGCCGCGCTGGCCAACAAGCCGCGATCGGGAACCGTCTACGATCCCGCGAGGGAGGGCAAACCACTGGCGAGCCTCGGCGTTCACGAACACTGGAACAACTCGACCGAGCGCAAGTACTCCCGCAACCTCGGCAAGCCCGAGGGCATCGAGTTGGTGACGCTTCGTTCGTCGAAGGCCGCGAAATCGTCCGCCGGCGATTGATGCTTTTCAGCGTCGCGCCGAGTGAACGCGCTCACCGCACTTCGGCAACGGCGGCCGTAGCCGATCGGGCATGGGGCACATGTGCGTCGTTCGGGTATTGCTCCAGCGCGATGCGGAACGCCCGCTCGCTTAGCTGTGCCTTGTTGGACTTCAGCGCGGCGCGTCCCCAAGGTTCGGCGACCGGCCGCGGGTAGTACGGCGGTTCGGTGTACACCAGACGCCGCTCCGCTTTGCTGGCCTGCTCGAATAGCTTAAGGGCGCGATCCGCGTGGCCGTCGGCGAGTTCCAGGTGAGCCTGCATCTCCTGCCGCGCCACTTCCAGCTCCGCGGGATTCGCGCGATGCGTTCGCGCGCGGTAATCCGCCAGGGACTCATCGAATTTCGCCGCTTCCTCACGGCCGCCGGCTGCATTGCCTTGGTTCGCACACGCCAGCGCTCGCGCCCAGTGGCGCCACGCTTCCTGGCGCGGGTGGGCCAGCACGGGCAGCGTGTCGCCGGCCAGAATCACATCCCATTTTTCGAACTGCACCAACGTCCGCAGCATGGCGAACCATCCTTGTGCGTGGGCGCTACCCACTCCGTCGGCCGCCGCCTGTTGTGCGGGATTCTCTTTGAACTGCAGTAACTCTCTGGCTGCCTCAATTGCATCGTCATACCGGCCTTCAAATGAGTACGCGGTCGCCAGGTAGTGGACGTTGTGCCCGTGATGGCCGTCGCCGTAGAGTTTGTCCTGCGCCATCCATTTGCGTTCGTTCTTCGCGGCGGCGTCAAACGCCTGCACCGCGTCGCTCCAGCGGCCGGTCTGCGAATAGATGTGGCCCGGCATGTGCAGCGCGTGCGGGATGTTGGTCACCAGTTGCGCGTATTTTTCGCAGCTCGGCCACGCATCCTTCGCGAACGTCGAGCCTTCGAAAGCGTGGATGATGTAGTGGTGCAGTCCCGGATGGACGGGCACTTTCGGCAACAGCTCGCGCAGGATGGCGACCGCTTCCATGCTGCCCGGCGCCACCGGTTTTTTGTCCGGCTCTGTGAAGCCGCGCATAATCATCAAGGCCAGTTCGAGTTCGGCCTCCACCTCGCCGGGATGCGCAGCCAGTAATGCCCGCATGCCCTGCACGAAAGCCTCCTCAGGGTCTTTGGCGTCGGGATCACGGCGCGCGGCGATAGCGGCGATGTACATCCTCTCCAGATCGGTTGCCTTCCCCGGCACCTGACTCAATTCCACCGCCTTCCTGGAGGCGGCACGCGCGCGCGAAGTGGCCGGGGCCACCTGCTTGCCGAAGAACGCGCTCAGTGTGTCGATCTGGAACCGCGGCCGCCAATCGCCGGCCGCCACCATCGCGATGCCCCAGTGCGGCATCGGCGCCGCCGGGTCCAGCGCGGCGGCCTGCAAAAAGCTGCGCTCCGCTTCCCGCGCCCAGAACGAGTGCATTTGCGCCATGCCCTGGTCGAAAAACTGCTGCGCTTCCACACTGGAGGTGGTGATCGGCAGATGCACGGTCCCCATGCCGGGCAAAATCTTCGCCGGCAGCGTGGGCCCGAGCGAACTTGGGGGCGGCGCGCAATTGTCACCGCCCTTCGGCTGCTGGGCGGCCGCGGCCAAAACGACGGTCAGGAAAAGCGTGAGCTTCATGGATGGTTCTCCAGTTGGCGTTCGATCAGGTGTATCAGTTGATCCGGGCGGTAGTTGGAGCCTTCCACCTGAGCGGCCAGCCGCCCATCGCGCCCGATGATGGATGTCGTGGAATTGTGGCCGATCGAGCCCTCGCCGGCCCAGTAGATCTCGCCGAGCGCCGCCGCCAGCGGCGCCACGTCCCCAGTCAGGAAGAGCCACGCCGGCCCGGCGGCCCAGCGGCGCGCGTAATCGGCCAGGACTGCGGGCGTATCGAAATCCGGATCCACGGTCACGGAAAGCAACACCAGGCGCTGACCGGCTTGATCGCGAAACCGGCGTTGCAGCATGGCGAAGTTCGCCGAAAGGCGCGGGCACACGTCCGGCAGCGGACAACGTGTATAGATGAAATCGATCGCCACTACTTTGCCGCGCAGATCGGCAGCACGCACCGTGCGGCCATCCTGAGCGGTGAGCTGGAAATCCGGCAGCGCGGCGCCGACCTCGATCTTCTCCTTGGGTGCGGGGAGTGCGGCGTCGGGCGCGCCGGTCGGCCTAATGTGGCGCGCCACCGTCTGTTCCTTCGTCACCGCAAGATCGAACTGGATGCGCGCGCCAGGATGCAGCGCAGCCAGCTCCGCCGCGTTTTCGGCGCGGAACGGCATCAGCATAGCCGGCATGTAGTGGGCGATCGCCCGGTGGGATACCAACATGGTTCGCGCCGCCGGATCTACCGCTACGACAATCCCATCCACCGCATAGGTTTTCGCCATCAGCGGCAAGCCGGCCAGCAACACGAGTGTAGGAAGACGGTGCGGCATTTACCCAGCAGTTGTCCCGGTGGTTCCCCTGTCGCCCCCGGGTCTCACACAGAATATACCAAAAACGTCTCTCCTGGTTAGCGTCAAGCCGTTCTCGCTCTCGTGCATAGGATCGCCTCTTTCTTTCCACCCACCTCGGTTCGAGTTATCCTGTTTAACGGAGGCGCCAGCTTTCGCTATGAGATGGCCCTGGACCGTCTTGGTGTGTTCAGTTCCGCTGTTCGCGCAACTTCCGCTGGCTTTCCACGCGGATGTCAATCTGGTGCGCGTGCCCTGCGTGGTTACAGATGCCAACGGCGGCGCGGTACAGGATCTCCGCAGCGACGACTTCGTCATACTCGAAGACGGCGTCCCCCAGAACGTGAAGTACCTCTGGCAGGAAATGGATCTTCCGCTCACGGTCGGGGTGGTTGGATGTTGCATTGCCACTCCACACCAGCGAGCGGTGTTGGAGTTGTTTTCCCGTATGCTTTCGCCCGAAGATCGTGCGTTCCTGGTCTCGGCCGGGAGCCAGCCGAGGCTCCTTACGGACTGGACCAATTCCGCCGAACAGCTCCGTGCCGGCCCGGATAATGTTGACGCACCAGCAGCTCCCATTCTCGGCGAGCCCTGTTCCGGCACCCATCCGACTTCGTGGAGCAGGCAATCGCCGCCATGCGGGGACACGGTGCTCTGGGATAGCGTGTTCTTCGCAGCCAGACTCAAACTACGGGCGCAAGACGCGCGAAAGGCGATGCTAATCATGGCAGACGGTTGGGATACGGGGAGCGATCGCGGCGTAACGGACGCCATCGAGGCCTGCCAAGGCGCGGATGCGGTGGTCTATTCGATTCGCGTTCCTTCCTTGTGGGACTCAACGCCTCTCCTACTCCCTACAACAGGCCCATACCGCGCAGCGAAGAAGGCAAAGAGCGAGTTGCAGCGAATCTCACTGGAAACCGGCGGTCTGGCTCTTGCGGGCAAGGAAGACCAAATGCCAGCGCTGTTCCGTCGTATCGGAGCCGATCTGCGCAGCCAGTATGTTCTGGGATACACTGCCTCGACGACACTTATCCCCGGAAGCCATCACACACTCAAGGTAAAGATCAAGCGTCCGGCGCTCACCGTTCGTGCCAGGACAGGCTACTACGCGCAGTAAGCGCACTCAAGCGCCAGAATCCAAGGGTCGGCCCGCTTTGCGCGATTGCCGAAAACTCACAATACTCCAAGATCCCTCCCGTGAAGTCCCCTCCACGTCAACTGGTCGAAAGAACGCCCATCCCAAGACCACCTGCTGGCGATCGATCGGTTCGTAGCGGGGGGTAGCGTCGTTGCTCACTGCTTCAGCCGCACCGTGTCGCCCGCATCCTCCAACTCGAGCAACCATATACGGCCCAAGCCGGCGGCCACTAGCATCAGCCGGCCATCGAAGGCGTTGAAGATCATCGCCTGGCCTGCGTGATCGAGAAGCATGCCATCGCGCTGGCGCCAAGGCCCTCGAAGCTTTCCGGTGACAGACCAGGCCACGGCCACGCGGCCTCCCTGGTTCGACCACAGCATCAGCAAACTTCCGGTTCGCGTTCGATACAGGAACGGCCCTTCCACCGGGTAGTAGCGCGGATCTTTGGCGCCCTTCGTCTGCTCCTTGAGCCACGGCGCGTCCGACCCCTTGAACAGGTAGAACGGCTCGCTGACCGCGGCGGAGAGATCCGTCTTCAACAGCACGGCCTCCATGGCGCCGTCGATGCGCTGCGTCCAATCGTGAGCGTAGACCAGGTACGGCAAGTCGCCCTCGACGTACAACGTGCCGTCGAGCGTCATGAAGTCCTCGGGCGCCGGGGGCTTGGTCCCGAGAGGCTGGAACGGACCTTCCGGGGACTCCGCAACGAAAATCCGAGTAGCCTCACGGGTGGTCACGCGCCAACTGGCGGGCGGTTGATCAATGATGGCGTCTCTATCGTGCACAGTGGCCAGCAGGTAGTACTTGCCGCGGTACAGATGGACTTCCGGCGCGCGCAATTCCACGCCCGCGGCCCCGAAAACGACGCGCGGTCCTTCCCAATTCGCCAGATCCTTGCTCTGGTAGGCCTGCACGTCAGACCCGGCGGCGGTGTACAGGTAGTATGTTTTGCTGCCGGCGTCGGCCAGAATAAATGGATCGCGCCCCGGCAAGTCCGCCAGCTTCACCGCCATCAACGGAAGCGCGACCAGAAGACCGATCCACACCGGTTTCATCACTCCACCACCTGCCGCTTGATGCGCAGCGTGTCGCCGGTATCCTCCAACTCGAAGAGCTTGCCTTTGGCCATGCGGAAAGGCTGATGCAGGATCAACATCAGCCGGCCGTCGAAGGTGTGGAAGGTCATGCCGTGGCCGCTGTCGTCGCCCACCAGCACATCGCCCTGCCGCCAGGGACCACGCAATTTCCCGCTGGTCGAGTACGCGACGGTTTCCACGTACAAGCCGTCGCGGTAGCTCGACCACAACATCAGCAGCTTGCCGGTCTTCGTCCGATAGAACTCGGGCCCATCGGTGACATAGGTGCGCGGCGCCTTCGAAACAGTCTTCTGGTCGTCGAGCCACGGCGCGTCGGACGCCTTGAACAGGTGGATCGGCTCGCCCACGCCGCCCGACAGGTCCGGCCTGAGGCGGATGGCTTCCATGGTGCCGTCCAGCATCTGGAGCCACTCGTGCGCGTACACCATATAGGGAACGCTGTCTTCGACAAACAGCGTGCCATCGAGCGTCATGAAATCCATGGGCGGCGCCGGGTTCGGCCCAAGAAGGCGAAACGGCCCGTCGGGCGAATCGCTGACGAAGATCTGGGTCCCGCGCAAATGCAACTTGGCTTTGGCGCCCTGATAGATGGCGAGGAACTCCTCCGGCGGTGCTTCGATCAGCTTGGCGTTGTTATGGAGCGTCGCCAACAAGTAATACTTGCCATCGTAGAAGTGAACTTCCGGAGCCCAGACACCATCCGCCGGGTTGGCCCATATCTCATCGGGGACCTGAAAAACGAGATGCGGGCCTTCCCAGGTTTCGAGATCCTTGCTTTTGTACACCAGCACGCCCGAGTGCCCGGGGCCGGCCAGGCGCGGGCTGGCGCTGTTGTACAGGTAGTAGGTCTGGCTTTCCTGGTCCGCCAGAATGAATGGGTCGTGCACGTTGAAGTCGCCCAGCTTCAGGCCGGTCCGTACCGGGACCTGGGCGGCGAGCGCACCGGCAACGAGAAGCAGGATGGCGGGTTTCATCGCATCACCACCCGAACCGAGCCTGCCAGGCCGGGAACCGGCGGCGGCGCCGGAGTTGCGCCACGCCCGCCTGCAGGCTGCGCACCGCCCGTGGGACCGCCGCGCCCGCCCGCAGGCAGGGTGCGTACTTCAATCTCGATCCGGTTGGCGCCGGCCAGCATCGCGTCGGTCACATCCCAGCGATAGGGCTGCCAGGCACGCGCGTCGAGATCTTTCCCGTTCACGCGGAGGCGCGCGTAGTCGTGGACGTCGGCGCATTCCACAAACAGGCGTTTGCCGGCGGGCTTGGACGGCACGTTGATCTGCTTCTGGAATTCGGTCGCGCCGGGCTCTGCGGCGAATTCCGCGATGCTGTCGCCGGCCGCGAACGAGGGCTCTGGCGACGCCACGCCGGCGGGCGCCGGACCGATTACTACGATCTTTGCCTCGTAAGGTTCGAGCAGCAGCGGCAAGCGGACCGAATCCTTCTCGGCGACCGCGGCCGTCATTAAGTGGATTTGGCCCGTGCCCGCATCCCACACCTGCGCCTGGCCGAGGCCGGCCACCACGACCGTCCGCGATTGCTTCTGGTCGCTCTCGTTGAAGAAGAAGTACAAGTCGCCATCGCGCCACGCGCGGTGGGTATACTTCAGCGTAGGGCATGGACTGTCGAGCGCCACGTCCGGTTTGGGCAGCGCGGCCAGCACGCTCGCCGTGATGTCGCCACCGGGCTCGATTAACGTGGCGAAGCTCAGGTCCGGTCTGTCCTTGGCTTCGAGAAAGCTCCGATCCACAACGACAGTGGGCGCGACGCCGATAAACAGCACCTTGCCGCCCGCCGCGGCAAAGACCTTCAGCCGATCGAGGCCAGTGCGCGAAATTACGGTGGAAGACGGAACGATCACTGCGCGGTAGACTTGCCCGCTGAGGTTGCGGAAGGCGCCGTTCTCCAGGGTTGCGACAGAGCTGAGCGACTGCTCGTCGAAGTAGTCGAAATCGATCTGGTGCTCCAGCAGTTGTTTGCCCAGCTTGGTGGTGCTGCGGTCGGCCTCTTCGTCGCCCAGCCACATGCTGTTGGCCGGATGGTACAGTGCCACCTGTGCGGCGGGCCGGCCAATGGCCAATAAATAGGATGCGCGGTTGGCATACCAGGCCAACATGGCGGCTTGCGGCGGCGCGTCCGCGGCGGTCCCGCCGCCGCGAATCGCGGGGATGCGGATTTGCGGCGCGTTGACGCCGCGCACGAACTGGTAGTCCAACTGGAACTTGCCGTCGACGCCCATGCCGCCGCCTTCCTCCGACCACACGCGCGGCCGCCCGAACAGGTGCGCCGCCGACGAGGCCAGCTTCGGAAAGTTGTTGTTAATGGAGTAGGTGGGGTCTTCGCGATTCACGGCGTCGGGACGGAGTTGGTTCAGGTTGTCGATGCCGGGAATCTGCACGTGGCGCATGTCGCGGAAGAAATCGCCCTCGTTGCGGATCAGATCCTCGCCGCGCGACAGGTTCAGCATCAACTCTTCGTGGTTCAGGTGGACCAGGTATTCCAGGTTGTTTCTGGCGCACCAATCGGCCTGCACCCCGTAGAAGCTATCACGGAAGATGCCGCTCCAAACATCCCAGTAGTCGGCCTTCACGCGCTTGGCCTCCCCGGTCAACTTGGGCGCGAAGAACAGCGGCAGGTAGGGCTGCAGGTCGTAGCCCTTTTGTTCGCGGAAAGTGTCGAGCAGCTTGGGCGTCCAGGGAATGAAGCCGGTGTAGTCGGGTTCGTCGCCGAAAAACCCGAGTACGGTCTTGCCGAAGTCCTGGCCAAAGAGCTCCTTATAGACCTCATGCGTGGTCTTCAGAAACGCGCGAGTGGCGTCCGCGTTGAGATAGTCGATCAGCGAGTACAGGCTGTCCTTAGAGTAAGTGCCGTCGGCGCGGTTGATGTAGCGGGTGGGCGAACTGCGGAACACGTGGCGGACCAGCAGCACCTCCCATCGGCCCTCCGGCGGGGCCGTCCATTTGATCTGGCCGCCGCGGATGGGCAGCACGTCCGCGATCCCGGTCTGGGGACTGAGCGTGAGCGCGCCCAGAGTATCGGGAGGGACCGGAAGGGAGATGGTCTGTCCGGGAGCCACACTGATCCGCGTATCCGCGACGATTCCCTGCATGGTGAGCTGCGGATAGTCCTCGCTGATCTTGCCGCCGGCGAAGCCGCTGGGGTAGCTGCCTTCGTCGGCCAGCCAGACTTTCATGCCGCGCTTGCGGGCCTCTTCGATGGCGAACTTAGTAAGTGCGAGATGTTCGGGCGAGAGGTACTTGGGAGTCATGCCGCGAGCCGGGCCGAGGTTGACCACATAGACCCCGTTGGCCGCCAACTGGTCAAACTCCTGGACGATGCGTGGCTGAGTCAATTCGTTGCCCCAGATCGCCCAGTGGATGGCGCCGTATTCACGCGGGGGTGTGCGGAAGCTGGCGGCCGCTTCGCTGACGGAAGGGACCGTGATCTGTTGCCATGGGCGTTGGGCCAGCAACACGGCCGCGCACGCAGCAAGAGCAAGAACCCGAAGAATCCTTTTCATCATGATCTCCTGCGCACCAACGTGGCGGCGAGCAGCGCCACGACGATGCCATAAAGGCTTGCTTCGACCTTCAAAGAGGCGAGGTTCTTCCGCAAATCGAGCGGCAGAAACAGAATCGTAGCGGCGCCGCCGGGAACGGCGCGGCCGTTACCTTTGAAGCTGGCCAGGTCGAGGAGCCGGGTTGTACCGGTGCGCAGATCGACACGCGGAGGGAGCGGTGCTTCGTCTATGAACAGGTAATCGTCCAGAAGATAGTCCTGCTCGACCGGCCACCAGGTCTCTGGGTTTCTCAGCGAGAGTTGCGCCTTGGCGCCATCCGTGTAGGCAACGCTGATGCGGCCGTGCTCCATCCGGCTGGCTTGCGGAAAAGTGACTCCGGTCATCAAGAGATAGATGCTCTCAGCCCGGCCGGTAAGTGGGATCTCAACCTCAGGCTGGTCCTGCCGCCATTTCGAGAGGAAGAGGCAGTTCGGCGAGGTGCCCGCGGGAGTCTGGAACGGGACGCCGAGGGGAGTCTTCAGAAGTCCTTCTGCGCTACGCAGGCCCGCGTCGTCGATCGTCGCGGTTGTATCCAGATTGGCCCACCCTCCCAGCAACTGTTCCGGGAGCGCCAACGAACAGAAGGGAGAGCGCGGTTCCCGGTAAGGGCGCGTGAAGATGTCGTTGATCTGGTGTATGAACAGGGCAGAGAGGTCCAACGGCTCGCATCTTTGATGGGCTCCAATTGCCGGCGCCGCCGCAGGCCACGGCGAATCTGCCTTCACTTCAAGTGAGATCGGCATCGACCATCGGCAGTCACCCTCCTGCATGTTGGCGAAAACGGTGTGATACCCAGGGACCGCCGTGCGGCCGCGGGCGAGGCAGTGCTGCGGGTCGTCGATCTGCGCGGGCGATACACCCGGCGGCAGCGCGAGTGCCTGCCCGGCCGAGTAGATGCGGTGGGCGGGAAGCGCCGCGGGTGCATCGCCATTCCACTCGACGGCAACGTTCCACGCAGGTGCGGCAGGCAGCGTGACGATCACCGCCGGTGCTCCCACCGCAGCGGGGTCAAACGATGAAGAGACCTCGACGCCTCCGCTGGACACCTTCGGCAATCTGACGGTGCGGGCTCGCAGAATCAGCGTCAAGGGAACGGACTTGGGCAAACGGCTGGTGATCTCGTAGATTTCCATCGCACCTTCGCGGCGCCAATTGAAATCCAGGTTCGCATGGTGGAGCGACGCTCGTGTCCAATCCAGCGGAAATCCGGGACGAATGGTGAGCGCGCCGCGGAGCAGGTCGGGCCGCAGCCCGAATAGGCCTTCGACGAGGGCGCGCGCGGTGATGCCGATAGGGTCGCCAAAGTCTCGCTGGGCCTCCTGGCGGTGCGCATCGAGCGCGGAGCTCATATGGAAGTTGCCGGGCGCCAGCCCCATGAACATGGAGTCGAGGAGATTGCCCTTGAGCAGTTGATAGGCCTCCTCTGCCATTCCGGCCTGCCACATCGCAAGCGCGGTGTGGACGTTTTCCGCCAGCGCCAGCAGGTTGAGCGACCAGAGGTAGGGGAGCCAGTCGGAGCAGGAGAGCATGTACCACGGTCCGGCCGGGACACCGGGGCCGTGGACGGGAATTCTACGGAGCACGCGGAGCCGCTCGGCAACCATCTGCCATGCCTGGCGCGGCGTGGGAACCTCGCTGTCAATGGTGTGGTAGAGCGTCCAAACGGCGGGATTGGTGTAGACCGTCTGCGTGCCCAGCCAATCTTTCGATTCGGCATAAGCGCCCTGCGCGGGCAACCAGAGGTGCTGCTCGATGCCGGCGGCGATCAGCGAGGCCTCGCTCTCGTAGGGTTCCGGATCCTCGCCGAGCAGACGCGCCAGCACCGCGGCTGAGCGGAAGGCGAAGACGTTGTACGCGGACGAGTGGGTTGCGCCTCCGCCGTTGTACTGCAAATTGTCACTGGCCCAAATCGCCGCGTAAGCCTCGTAGAGCGGCAACTCTTTGCCTTCATTGCCCCGATAGATCCTGCAGAAGAGGCGCCGCTCCCAAGCCAGATGGCGCTGGAACGCCGGCCAGATCTCCCGTGCGAGCTCGATGTCGCCGGTCCACCGGAGGTAGCGCAAGAAGACCTCGAAGAAGACCATGTTCATGTCATAGTGATTCGCCGACAGGTCGCCATTCGAGTGCAGCAGGCCTTCTTTGCGCGCGAGGTGCGATGCGGCGTCGGCAGGGCCCGTCACCGGGGAATGCGAGTCGCTCACAGGCGAAGTGTTCTGGCGCTTGATCCAGTGGCGTACATGCTGGCGCATGCGGTCATGGTTGCCCAGCGCGGCGAGAGAGTAGGGGCCGCGCCATCCGGCGAGCGCGCCACGCCAGGCGACGCAGCCATGCATCACACACTGCTGTTCGGCGTCCCACAGTCCGTCGGCGGCGATGCCGATCGCGGCCGCGCTGGCATTGATGCAGGGGTCGGGCGTGGAGATCCGCAGAGTGGCGGCGATTTCGGAAACCTGTTTGCTGCGCGCGGCAAATGCCGCTGGGCGATCATTGTCGGCAGGACGCTCACCCGGAGCGGAGAGGCGTTGGACGAGCACGTACATTGGTCTGCCATCGCCTAGCGGAACCCAGCCGGTAAGGATAGGCAACTGTGGAGCAGTACTCGTGGCGACTTGGCCAGTGGCAACCAGCGGCGCGTCCCATGTGCCAAAATCGGCCACGCGCAGTTGCGAGCCGGCCGGAAAAGTGAGCAGCAAATTGCAGGTGGGACTTTGCAGGAGGCTCGACGGAGCCGGCGCCCTCTCGATCGTGTATTGGTTTCCCGCACATTCTTCCGGCCTCACCTGGAAGAAGCGCGAGACCGGCTCCGCCTCACATCCGATGTCCCCATTACGCGCGCCCTTGCGGCCGCTGACGCCGCCGAAGGCCCAGGTAAGCGCGGTGGAGGGAGGAACATCGAGCGCCTCGACTTGCAGCATGAGGCCCGCGCCTTGACCTGCCGTAAGCACTTCGATCCGAAGCCAGCCCTGGGCCAGCAGCGGGTCACGAACCTCGTAGATCATGCGTCCCGGCCGATAGCGCGCAATCACCTCGGCAGCCTGGGCGAGCCATTTGGAGCCGCCGGCCGCGGAAAGTCCCAGCTTGAGGTTGCCGCCGTGCCCGGGGAGATAGAGCGAAAACTCCGGGAGGTCGCCGGCGTCGACGCGGAAGTTGATATTGGGCCCGTAGAGCGGGCGATTGAAAAACTCTGCGCCATTGCGAATGACGAAATCGCCGTCCACCGGGGTGTAGCGGAGAGGCCGCGCGGTATTGCCGGCGAGCAGCGGACGCGTTGTACCCGTGATTCCTTTGGGCGGTGGGACCACGAATTCCGGCGCGCGCCCCGCTGCTTGAGATGTGCTCTGCGCCTGCAAGGGAAAGCCCATCGCGGCAGCCGCACTCGACCCGGCGATAAATCTGCGCCGAGTCAGGTCTCGAGGTGCGGGCATGCAGTTAAAACAGCAGCCGCAGCGACAACTGAACGTTGCGCGGATCGTTGACCTGGGTCAGAGTCACCTGGCCCGCCGTGGACCCGCTCAGGCCCGTGTTCGGGGGGTTGAATTGCGGCGAATTGGTGGCATTGAACGCTTCCGCGCGGAACTGCAGCCGCATGTGCTCGTGCAATGTGAAGGCCTTGAACATGGAGAGGTCGGCGTTCGGCACCTTGGGTGGACGGATGCTCGGGAACGCCAGGCTCAACACCCGGGGCGTGTTGGGCGCCTGCTGGACGAAGGCAACCGGCAAGGTCTGGCCGTTGAAGGTGCAGTTCGTCGTGGTGCCGTTGGTCAGCCACGTGCACGTATTGAAAGCCTTCGACTCGTTTGCGCCCGACAACACGGGGTTGATCCCCATCGAGTAGAAGCCGCTGGGCGCGGCCAGTGGAAAGCCCGACTCGCGAACAAAGATGCCGTTGAGCTGCCAGCCCTTCAAAAATGCGGCCGCAACCCCATGCATGTTTGCGAACAGCGGAATGGCCCAGTCTCCGCTGACCACGATGCGATGCGGCGTATCGGTGGTGTTTAAGGTGCGTTCCGGCGTCTGCGTGATGGGGTCCTGGGCGTTGAGGTACGAAATCGCGTCCAGCCACCTTTCATACGTGTAGCTCACCATCACGTTCAAGCCGTGCGTCACCCGCTTGTCAAAGCGCACCTGTAGCGAGTTGTACCAGCTTTTCCCCACCGGAATATTCTGCTCGGTGATGGACCCAAACTGCGGATGGGGCAGCAGCAACTGCTGCAGCGTGGTGGTAGCGCCGTTAAGGCTGGTGGAGGGCAGCAGGCCGGCGAAAGGATTGGTCACGCTATTGCTCAAGTTGGGCGAGTTTGTACTGCCGCCGTATTGTAGCAATTGCGCCATGCTCACAGCGTTGATGTTATTCGAGACATCCAGTTCCTGGCTGCGGCTGCCCACGTAGGAGACTTCCAGCACCGAGCGGAAAGGCAACTCCTGCTGCACGCCGATCGAGAACTCGTGCACCCTGGGAATCACCCGGTTGGGGTTCACGAAGGAGATCGATTGCCCCAGAAACGTCGACAGCCCCAACTTGCTGCCGGTGGGCGTCAGAAGGCCTGTTGGAAAAGGATTGGAGAGCGTGGTGCCGTTGAGGTTAATGCTGTCGTTGCTGACCGTGACGGGAGTCGAAATGCTGAATCCCTGGTTGCCCGACGGGGTGAAGGTGGCCAGATAGCTCAAGCCGTAGCCCGCGCGTATCACGGTTTTGTTCCACGGGTGCCACGCAAAGCCCGCGCGCGGCTGCCAGTTGTTCAAGTCGCGGCCGTAGGGCATCCGGTTGCCGGAGCCAGGAAACAACAGGCCGCCGGTCAGGGCAACGCCCGGCTGATAAGTGTCTACTACCTGCAACGGGCTCTTGGCGGCGAGGTCGAAGCCCGCGTTCACCTGGTTGTTGCGCTCCGTTACCGGCGATTCATAGTCCCAGCGCAGCCCCAGGCTGAGGGTCAGCTTGTTATTGACCCGCCAGTCGTCCTGGACGAAGGTACCGTAATAGTGAAAGCCATACGCCAGCGCCGCATTGATGGCCGCGCTGCCGCTCGCCGGCAGGCCCAGCAGCAGCGACGCAATCCCATTGCCCGTGCCGGTCGAGGAGGTCAGCGCGTTGAACTGCGTGAACCCGTTGTTGAAGGTGTAGCTGCCGAAGGTGCTGGTGGGTGAATTGATATTGTCCAGCATTACGCGGAATTCCCCGCCGAACTTGATCTGGTGCCGGCGGATGGTCTTGTTCACGATCTCCGACCACGACCAACTGGCGCTCTCGGTGAGCTGGTTCCCGGCGCTTCGCCCGGCTCCAAAGCTCGTGTAGCCGTCGGAAATGGCGGGGAAGTAGGGTGGCAGGGTGTTCAGCAGCGACGAAGGGAACCCCAACGTCGTCGGGTCGAAACCGCTGGCGTACAGCGTGATCCACAGGTCGTGCCGCAAGTACCCCAACCGCGAGGTCAGTATCGTCGTGGGCGAAAGGATCGAAGTAAGGTCGAAGTTGCCGCCCTGGCTCAGCCGCCCATCGGTGTATTGCGGCGAAGCCACCTGTTGAAAGCCGTTGGTGTTGTTCACTTCGGTGCGGAAGCCGCGCACGAACCGCCCAAAGAACCGCTCCTTGTCGTTGATCGTCTGGTCCACCCGCAGCACGTGGGCGTCGTAGGCGTCCGTTCGCGCATTGGGCGCGACCACCAGGTTGTTGGATTGGCCCGCAAAGGTGCTTTGGTTCCCCACGTTGGGCGCCGGAATGTAGCTGGCAATCTTGAGCCCTACCGCGTTGAGGCGGGGCACCGGAATGGTGTCGTTGGGAAACGGCGACCGTGTGTAGGTGTTGGTCCCCGTCTGCGTCACGTTGAGCGGGTCGTAGATGGTGATCGGGTTGCCGTTGCTTTGCAGCGTGGTGCTGAAGTTCCCCTGCAGAGCCAGGGGCTGCGGCGTGCTTAAGGTGACCGGCGACGGAATTTCATCGCGCCACAGCTCGTACGAATACATGAAGAAGGTCTTGTTGCGGCCGTTGTAAACATGCGGAATCACCACGGGCCCGTCCAGCTCGACGCCCGGCTCCTGCTGGTGATAAGGGGCACGCTTGTTGCCAACCCGGTTCTGGTCGAAAGTGTTGGCGGTGAGGATTGTGTTCTTGGTGTACCAGTAGGCCGCCCCATGGTACTGGTTGGTCCCGTTTTTGGTGCTCACCGTGATGGTGCCGCCCGCTGTGCGCCCGTACTGCGCATCGTAGTTGCTGTTCTCGATGCGGAATTCCGACACCGCGTCCTGATTTGGCACAAAGGCCATGTTGGTCGCGACGGAACCGGTTTCCACCCCGGTATCGGACAGGCCGTCCAGCAGCAGATCGCTCTTTCCGGTGCGTCCGCCGTTGATCGACATGCTCTCCGCTACGTTGTTGCCGGCGTCGAACGGACGCACCGAGCGGCTCAGCGCGTTGCCGCCGATATCGAACTGCACGCCGGTCGCCTCCACGCCCAGCAGGAACGGATTGCGACCCACCGAGGGCATGTCGCGCACGTTCTCCGTGCCCACTACCTGGCCCTTGTCGGACGCCACTGTCTGGAGCAGCTCGGCTCCCGCCGTAACCGTCACCTGGTCAGTGAGCGCCCCGACTTCCAGCGTGAAATCCTGCTGCACCTGGTCGCCCACGCGCAGCTCCAGATTGTCCCGAACGGATTTCTTGAATCCCGGAGGCGCGGCCGTCACCCGATAGGTTCCGATCGGCAGCACCGGGAACACGTAGTACCCGGTCACATTCGTGGTGGTGCGGTTGATCTCGTTGGTGGCGAGATTCTGCGCCTCGATCGGCACTCCCGGCATTAGCGCGCCCTGAGAGTCCTTGACGATACCCGTGATTCCGGCGCGAAACTCCTGGGCGAAAAGCGGCAGGCAAGCCGTTAATGCCCAAACCCACACCAGGCGACGTAGCCAACTTGACATAACTAGAAACCTCCCTCAACCGAGCCAGACGTATCTGACTTGGGACCGATGGGAGCGTAGCATTACACTCAACCCGGAGCAAAAGAATTCAGGATCGGGACTCCTGTTTCGATATCCAAAACGCAAAAAGCCTCGGGGCGGCTGCAATAGCTTGAATTCAAAAGTGATAAGTCGCCCCATGGACGATGGTGCGGCCTCAGTTCGTGTCTTAGTGTTCCCTCATGCAGAACACGGGGTCCTTCCACCTCAGCCAGAATTGAGGCTCGCGCAGAGGGCCCCGGCAAGGGGAAGACGGGAATTACGGGTCTTGACATCTGGAAACCTGGCATAGAATGAAATGGGAAAAGGTGAGCTGCCTTTCGTTGGCGAAGGAGGTTTAAGGCCATGTTGGGTACTTTTCACAGTCGGATCCACGGGCGGCAGAGTCAGGTCACCGTGGAATCCGCATGGTTGACCGCCGGTGTAATAATCCTCACACTGCTGACTATTGTGATTCTGTTCTTCGGCGTGTTCGTGACCCCGGCAACTTAGCCGGCTAAAACATGCCCTACGATTCGGATTTAGCGAGCGTTTTACCGGTTATGGGAGTAGAATACTAACGGACAATTCGCCCCGTCGGCTGTGACGCAGGCCAGGAGGTGACGTTGTGGCTTGGCTGTCCAGAATCCTGGCGCCGGTGGCTTTCTCTCCGCGCTGCCACGGCGCCGTTCAGTATGCCGAAACGTTGTCGTGTCATTTCCACAGCGAACTGATTCTGCTCCACGTATTGGCGCCGCCCATGGCCCTCTACTCAGCACCAGAGGCAACGGCCTACTCCACGGCCGACGAATTCACCGCGGAGAGACTGGAGCAGAGCAAGATCGAACTTGGGACCTACCTGGGCGGCCAATGTCCCGATATCCCGCTGACCCAGGAGGTGGTGAGAGGCGATCCGGCCAGAGAGATCGTCGACTATGCGCGGGAACACAACGTCGACCTGATCGTCATGGCGACGCATGGATACGGGCCATTCCGGCGGTTTCTTCTAGGCTCCGTGACAGCCAAGGTGCTGCACGACGCCGGGTGCCCGGTGTGGACGGGTCCCCACCTGGAAGCTGCTCCCAGTTACCAGACCATCGGCTTCCGCAGCATCGTGTGCGCGATCGATCTCGCTAAAGGCAGTCGTGCAGTCCTCGAGTGGGCAGGCCGGTTCGCACGAGAATACGCCGCGGAGCTTGCCATCGTTCACGTGCTTCCGCAGTCGCTCGTCCAGTGGGGCGGAATGTACTTCGATCCGGAGTGGCGCAACCAGGCGGCGGCGGCCGCGCGAGACCAGATCGTCCGGCTCCAGGTGGAACTTCAGACGGCGGGTGAGGTGTTGATCGAGATGGGAGACGCGCCGGTGGCGGTGAGCGACGTGGCGTTGCGCCGCCAGGCCGATCTCCTGGTGATTGGACGCGGCCGCGAGTCCGGGCTGCTGGGGCGGCTGCGCGCGAATGCATATGCCATTTTGCGTGAGTCGCCATGTCCGGTAGTGACGATTTGAGGTGCAACTATGTGGGTGGTTTATTGCTTTGTGAGCTATCTGGCTTTGGCTATGTTAATTCCTGTCGGTTGGGCGCTTGTGCCCATCTGGCGCAGAGCCCGTGCGGCCAGGCACGTGTACTGCCCCGCCGCCTCACATACCGCCGTGGTGTCTCTGGACCCGTGGTACGCAGCGAGAATGCACGCCCTCGGCAATCGGGAGCTTCGCGTGAAGGACTGTTCTCAGTGGCCGCAGCGGTGCAATTGCGGCCAGGCTTGCCTGGTCCAGATCGGCACGGCGGTTTAGCAGTGGCGGGAAGCTACAGCCACCACCCGATCATGAGCCCGGTGATTCCCGGCAGGCGCGTGTGGCGGACCTCCCGGAAACCCGCCTCGCCGAGCCAGGCGGCATACTCCGACTCACTGTAGCTGCTGCCGCCGCGCGTGCCCACCAGCATGTTGAGCGCGAAGAGCGCGGCGAAGCGGGGAGCCGTCTTATCCGCCTCCAGGACGAAGTCCTGAATGACGATGCGGCCGCCGGGCTGGAGCGCCTCGCGGCAGCGGCGCAGCAGGTCGAGATTCTCTCCGGGGCTGAGCATGTGGCAGATGGCGGAGACAAATACCAGGTCGTAGCCGTCGCCCAGGCGGTCGGAACGTAGATCGCCGGCGCGGACCTTGACGCGGGCCGCCACCCCGGCCTTCTCGATGTGGCGCCGCGCGATGGGCTCAACGGTGGCCAGATCTAAAATGTCGGCCCGCAATGCGGAGTTGGCCTGGGCGAAAGCAATCGAATAGGCACCCGATCCGCCGCCCACGTCCAGCATGCGGCGGACATTCTCCGGGCCCACTGCGCGCACCACCAGCGGCGCACGTTCCGAGGCGTTGCGGTGCATGGCGGCGATGAAGGCTTCGGTCCAGTCCTGGCCTCCGCCGGCAATTTCGTCACGGGCGACGGCGGTGCCGGCGCGCACGCAATCGGTGAGCGTCGACCAGCGATGCCACAGGTGCGCGGCGTGCAGCAAGGCTGGCCGGGCGTTGTCACGCGACCCGGCGGTGAAGTAGCGTGCGGTGCCGGGCGAGTTGTGAAAGACCCCTTCCCGCTTGACCAGCAGGCGCAGGGACGCCAGCGCGTTCAGGAGCATCTCGGTGGAGCGCGGGTCGGCGGGGAGCTTGGCGGCCACTTCCACTGCGCCGGCGCCGTCCCCCACGGCCGTAAACAGGTCGAGTTCCAGCGCCGTGAGGACCGCGCGGCTCTCCTGAAACGCCCGGATGCGCTCATTCAGTTCGTCCGGGAGGACGCCGGCGGCTTCACGGGCGCGGCGCGCCGCCAGCATCTTTTCGCGGTTGTCCAGGATTTCGGCGCGCAGTGCCGCGGGATCAGCGCACGCCAGGCGCTCGACGGGCGTGCCCTCCTGGAAATGCGAGCGGACAATCTCCGACACGTCCGCCGGGGTCACGCCCGAATACCAGATGCCTTCGGGATAAACAACCAGGTTCGGCCCGTGCTCGCACAAGCCCAGCGAGCCGCACGCTGTCACCTGGACTTGGCCTTCGAGGCCGCGCTCCGCGACTTCGCGCCGCAGCGCCTCCAGGACCTGGCCCGAGCCCCGCGCCGCGCAGCACGGCACACCTTCGGGCTTCTGCTGGTCGCAGACAAACACGTGAAACCGGAACGGCGCCATGTTTCTTCTCCGGTTTCACAGTAACATGCCGATTCAGGGCGTAATTATCTGGATCGAATCTGGTGGCTTTGCCCGTCGTCGGCACTCTGAATCACCAGGAGACCGGCGGTAAGTGACCAGCCGCGCCCCGGCCGGCTGCCGGCGACGAGCGGCAGCGGGTTTCCGTCGAGCAGAATTTCGCGGGCGGCGGGTGCGGCATGCACGGCGAAGACCAGGTCGCGCGGCGCTGGGCGATAAGTTCCCACAGGTGCGCCGAGATCGATCTGTAAGCCCTCCTGCGACTGCCGGTAAGCGGTGTTTGTGCGGCGAAAGACACCGCGCTGGTAATCGGGCGTGAGGCCGTCGTCTTCGTAGAGCGCCGTGGACGCCAGACCCTGGGCATCCGCCCAGATCTCGTAGCGAATCGGATCAGACGGTTTTTCGCCCACGTAATTCATTTCGGGCCCGGAGGGAATGATGGCGCCTCCGCGAACGAACAGCGGCATGGTGTCGAGCGGCGCCTCGGCGCGGATCATGCGGCCGCCGCTCAAGCGCTCGCCGGTCCAGTAGTCAAACCACGTGCCGGCGGGCAAATAGACCAGCCTGCGGTCTGCGCCGGGCTTGACCACCGGGGCCGCTAGCAGATCCCGCCCGATCATGAACTCATCGTCGATGTTGAGGCTGTTGGCGTCGTCCTGGTAGTTGAGCAGGAGCGGGCGGAACATCGGCACACCGGTGGCGTGGGCCTCCTCCATCACGGTGTAGAGGAACGGTAGAAGGCGATAGCGCAGTTTCAAGTATTTGCGGATGATGTCTTCGTAATACGCTCCGAAGCGCCAGGGCTCGTGATCGTAGGAACCGATGTCGCCGTGGTTACGGAGGAATGGAGTGAGGCACCCGACCTGGTACCAGCGCACCAGCAACTCGGCGTTGCCGTTGCCGTTGAAACCGCCGACATCCGCGCCTACGAACGGCTCGCCGGAAAGGCCCAGAGTCATGAACATGGGCAGGCTGAGCGAAAGCGAATCCCATGTGGCGTTGTTGTCGCCGGTCCACATAGTCGAGTACCGTTGGATGCCCGCGTATGCCGCGCGCGTGATGACGTAAGGGCGTTGAGCGGGCAGCAGGCGTTGCAATCCTTCGTAGGTCGCACGGGCCATATTCAGCGCGAAGACGTTACGATTCTGCGCGTAAGAAGAGTAAGTGCCGCCATCATATGTGATGACATCGGATTGCGCCTTTCCCGACTGGTCCACAAAATCAGCGGGTTCGTTCATGTCATTCCAGATGCCGGCGATTCCTTGATCGGTGTAAGCGCGGTGTAAGTCGCCCCACCACCGAGCCGCGGCGTCGATGGTGTAATCCACAAAAACGGAGTCTCCCGGCCAGACACGCCCGATGTACAGGCCGCCATCCTTGCGCTTCAAAAAGAAGTTCTGCGCCAGTCCCTGGTTGAAGGCGTAGTAACTCTGGTCCTGCGAAGCCAGCTCCGGATGAGAAGCCGCGTCCTTGGCGCCGGGGGCCGGTGGCTGATATTTGATGCCGGGGTCCACGATAGTCACCACTTTAACGCCTTGGGATTTCAGCTTATCGGTGAAGGCCCGCGGATTGGGAAAGCGCTGCGGATCGAATGTGAAGTCGCGATAGCCGTTCATGTAATGGATGTCGAGATAGAGCACGTCGAGCGGAAGGTCTTCAGCCCGATACTTATCCACGATGGCTTCGGCCAGTGTGTCGGGGTAGTAACTGTAACGGCTTTGTTGGTTTCCCAAGGCCCACTTCGGCGGCATGGGCATGTGACCGGTGAGGTCGGCGTAGCGGCCGAGCACTTTGGCGATCGAGGGTCCCCAGAAGAAGTAGTAATTCATTTCGCCGCCTTCGGCGGTGAAAGCGGCGTGTTCCTGGGAAGTCCGGCCGAAATCGAAGTGCGTGCGGTAGCTGTTGTCGAAGAACATGCCGTAGGCCTGGCCGGCTTGCCAGCCGATGTAGAAGGGGATGCTCTGGTAAATAGGGTCGCTTCCCTGCCTATAGCCGGGAGTGTCGGAGTTCCACATGCTGAACTCGCCGCGGCGCTTGTCGAGCGGCGCGGCTTTCTCACCCAGGCCGTAGAAATGCTCCTCCAATCCGAGTTGCTTGACGGCAGCCACGGTGCCCTTCTGAGGATCGAATTGCATGGGCTGTCGATCGGCATTGATAAGTCGGTGGGATTTGGCGTCGCGGAAGCTGATGAGAAGGGGATCGCGGCCGACGACAACTTCCAACTCGCCCGTGGTGATTCGCAGGATGCCCGGCTCTTCGCCAAGATTCCACTGCGGCGCATCCCATGACGTCTTCGCGATGGCCCAGGAGTGGTCGCGCGCCGGAAGTTTCTTCCGAAACGATGCGCGCACTCTGACCAGGTCTGGCGCGAGCAGGCTGATTTGCACCTCCGACTGATCCGCGCAAGCCAGCAGGACGGCCGAGCCCGTCCTGGTGAAGCTCGTGACGGGGCCGATGGCGCTGAGACCGGCCAAGTCGACAGCGGCAGCCGCACCCGAAATCATGGCCAGGCACAACATTCTTCGCAACGATGGTTTCATGACAATACGTCACTGTACCTCACCTCAGCCCCCGCGAACTATGGCGAGGAGGGCTGCGTGAATGTGACTCCAGGTCCCGCTAGGGCGTGGTTGTGGGCCGCCGCAGCGCTACCAGGGTGGTATCCACGGGCACGCCCCGTTGCACCTTGACGTGCAACAGCGCGGCGAAAGGCGCCAGCCGTCCGGCTCCCGCCTGGACCTGCGGCAGGAGTTGACGCACGTGCTCCTCGCTGCAGAGAAACTCCACTGCGCCTTGCGTGCCGAACGTGGTCGTTCCGGCTAGCATCAGGATCGATTGGGCGGAGGCGCTGCCGGTCATTTCCACCACCGCGTAATCCTCTGTGATCGGCAGTTCCTTGGATCCGAAGTACACTGCCTGCTCGCCCGCTGCCGGATGCAGGTTTACGATTCCCAGGTCGCCGGCGCGCGGCGGTGCGGTCATGGTTTGGAAGCGGAACTCGTGACCGAGCGCCAGCTCCCGCAACGATAGATTCTCCGAAGGAGATCCCAGAAAAACGACGTCGCGGTTCTTAGCGTCATCCCAGATCAACAACCGGCCGCGCTTGACCCTGACCTTGCGGCCCAGTTGGCCGAACACCTGGTCCAGCTCATGGATGGACAGCACTTCGCCCACGCCGGTGTAGTGGTCGAAGACCGCTTCCGCGCGATCGTGCGCCGGATTAAAGTAGCGCAAGCCCGTCTCGGGCCGTCCCACGAATTCGGCGTTGCTGAAGACCACCAGCGGCTCTTCGCCGCTTTGCAGGAAGGCCTGCCAGAACTGCGCCAGCGGATCGCTGGGTTTTACGGCCTTCTCCGAGGTAACCCCCGCGCGGTCCAGCGTCTTGTTCCAAAGGCCGGACGAGCTCGCTGCCAGGGCCAGTAGCGCGATCACCAGCAGCGCCACGCCGGCCCATCTCCAGAAGGTCACTTTGGGCTGAACAATGGTTGGCAGGCTTTCGACCGCCTCCGCCGCTGGCCGCGCCGGACCTGGTGGGAACGTTGTCCACGGATCCGGGCAACACTGCTCGTTACTTCAATACCAGCGCCTTCAAGGCCGTGCCCATCAATAGCAGCGGCGTGATGCTACGTCCCGGCACCTTGGGACGCAACGTTTTGATCGGGCCGGGAATCGTAGGTTGGAATTTGTCTCTCGTGAAAAACTTCGCGATCACCGAACGCTACAAGGTGGAGTTTCGCGCGGAGACCTTCAATCTGGCGAACCATCCGTTCTTCAGCAATCCGAACGGCGACATCTTCGCCGGCAATTTCGGGCAGATCAACGGGACGCAGCTCTCGTCTGAGCGGCAGATGCAGTTCGCGCTGAAACTGAAGTTCTAGCGGATCGCTCACGCTATGCGGGGCAGGCCAACCGCCTGCCCCATTATAATTATTCGTGGAGATTGTTCATGGTTCGCTCCATTCTGGCGGTAACGTTATTCGTTCGCCTCGCTGCGGCCGCCGGGCCGGTCGTTACCAAGGTCGAGCCTCCGGACTGGCCTACCGGTGCGAAAGCCACAACCTTGCGAATGCTGGTGACCGGCGGGGATCTCGCCGGCGCCACCGTGCGATCGTCGCTGGCCACGGCAGCCGTGAAGGCCAGTGCCGCCGGCACGCACCTGTTCTTCGATCTCGCGATTCCTGCCGGCGCCTTGCCCGGCTCATATCCGATCGAGATTCGTACCGCCGGCGGCCAAACCCAGACGTCTTTCTCCGTTGTTTCCGCGCTCGACCGCTCCGGCCGCTTCCAGGGCTTCTCGCCGGACGACGTAATGTACCTCATCATGGTCGACCGTTTTGCCAACGGCGATCCGTCTAACGACGATCCGGCGGTGAGCCGCGGCTTGTACGATCGTGCCAAGAGCCGTTACTACCATGGCGGCGATTTGGAAGGCGTCATTCAGCACCTGCCCTATCTGAAGGATCTCGGCGTCACTGCACTGTGGCTGACTCCTATCTATGACAACGCCAACCGCCCGAACCAACGCGAAACCTATGGCGACGGCGCCATCACCGACTATCACGGATATGGCGCCGTGGACTACTATGCCGTGGACGAGCACTTCGGCACGCTCGACAAGTTCCGCGAACTGGTGGACAAGGCCCATGCCCTGGGCATCAAGATCATCCAGGACCAAGTGGCCAATCACACCGGTCCCTACCATCCCTGGGTGCACGATCCGCCCACGCCCACCTGGTTGAACGGCACGGACGCGCAACACCTGTCCAACACTTGGCGCACCTGGACACTGATCGATCCGCATGCCACTCCGGAGATGCAGAAGAGCACGCTCGAAGGATGGTTCGCGGGCATCCTTCCGGATCTGAACCAGAACGATCCGGAGGTGGCGCGCTACCTGATTCAGAACACCCTGTGGTGGATCGCCCGAACCGGCATCGACGGCATTCGGGAAGACACCCTGCCGTATGTGCCGCGGCCGTTCTGGCGGGAGTGGATGGCGGCCATCAAGCAAACGTATCCGGCCTTCCGAGTGGTGGGCGAGGTGTTCGACTCCGACCCGGGCCTGGTCTCATTCTTCCAGGGCGGCAGGGCGCGTTTCGATGGCGTGGATAGCGGCGTCGACACGCTGTTCGATTTTCCTTTGCAGGCGGCCATCGGCAAGGTCTTCACGGACCGGGCGCCGACGCGCGAGCTGGCGCAGATGCTGGCCCATGATTCCCTCTACGTGGATGCAAACCGGCTGGTCACCTTCGTCGATCTCCACGATCTGCCGCGCTTCATGAACGACAAGAATGCCACCTTCGACGGGCTGGAGCGGGTCTTCAGTTTTCTGCTGACCGCGCGCGGCACTCCGATGATCTATTACGGCGACGAGATCGGCATGAAGGGCGGAGGCGATCCCGATAACCGGCGCGATTTTCCGGGCGGCTGGAAGGAGGACCCGCGCAATGCTTTCCAAGCCGCGGGACGGACCGCAGAGGAACAGAAGCTCCTGACCCAACTGCAGCGCCTCACGCGCTTGCGGGCCGGCTCGGAAGCGCTTCGCAGTGGCCGGATGGTGGATCTGCTGGTGGAGGATCACGCTTACGCCTTCGCCCGCATCACCGCGCAATCGCGCATGGTGGTGGTCTTCAACAATGCGGCGCAGGCCGTCACGCTGCACATTCCGTTAGCCGGTTCGGGGGTGTTGGAGGGCGCTATGCTGGAAGACTGCTTCGGCGGAACGCCTGCCGTCGAAGCGCGCAACAACGCCGTGGACGTGCGATTGGCGCCGCACTCGGTAGCGATTTATCGCTGAGCATCCCATGGAAAAACCGCCGTTGCGCTTCGCGCAAATGTGGAACATGAATCTGGGATTCTTCGGGATCCAGTTTGGCTGGGCCTTGCAGATGGCCAACATGAGCGCCATCTATGAGTACCTGGGGGCCCGCCCGGACCAGATTCCTCTGCTGTGGCTCGCGGCTCCGCTCACCGGGTTGATTGTGCAGCCTATCATCGGTTACATGAGCGACCACACCTGGGGCAGGCTGGGACGGCGGCGGCCGTATTTTCTGGTGGGCGCGATTCTCAGTTCTGCCGCGCTTCTCGCCATGCCGAACGCCTCCGCGCTATGGATGGCGGCGGGACTGCTGTGGATGCTGGATGCCTCCATCAATATCAGCATGGAGCCGTTCCGCGCGTTTGTGGCGGACCTGCTGCCGGAAGAGCAGCGCACCCAGGGCTTCGCCATGCAGAGCCTGTTTATCGGATTGGGCGCGGTGATTGCGTCGGCACTTCCCTGGCTTCTGACGCACGCGGGCGTGTCCGGAGGGAGCGTGGCGGGGCACGCCATTCCGCCCGCTGTGAAGCTCTCATTTACTCTGGGTGCTGCCGTCTTTCTGGCCGCGGTGCTGTGGACGGTGTCGACCACAAAGGAGTATCCGCCGGAAGTTTCGGACCAGCCGGAGGAGCGCACCGCGAGCTCTGCCGTGGGGGAGATTCTCTGCGCCGTCCGGCAGATGCCGCGCACCATGCGGCAACTGGCGTGGGTGCAAATCTGCACGTGGCTGGGACTGTTTTGCATGTGGCTGTATTTTCCGGTAGCCGTGGCGCAC
This sequence comes from Bryobacterales bacterium, assembly GCA_003152325.1. Taxonomy (GTDB): domain Bacteria; phylum Acidobacteriota; class Terriglobia; order Bryobacterales; family Bryobacteraceae; genus PALSA-129. Next base: position 28,050 of record PLZX01000289.1, read on the forward strand.
CAGGTGTTCGGGGCGAGCGATCCGCAATCGCCGCTTTACACCGAGGGTGTGCAGTGGGGCGGGCTGTGCTTCGGCATGTACTCGGCGGTCTGCTTCGTCTTCTCCTTTGCGCTACAGCCGATGGCCCGCGCGCTTTCGCGGCGCGGGACGCATGGCATCTGCCTCGTGGCGGGTGCATTGGGCCTGCTGTCGGTGGCCGTGATCCACAACAAGTACCTGCTGCTGCTTTCCATGGTGGGCGTGGGAATGGCGTGGGCGAGCACGCTCTCCATGCCATACGCCATGCTGGCCGGTTCCCTGCCATCCAAACGCGTGGGGCTCTACATGGGGATCTTCAACTTCTTCATTGTGACGCCGGAGATCCTGGCATCCCTGGGGTTCGGATGGATTATGAATCACATTCTGGGGAACAACCGGGTGGCCGCGGTGGTGTGCGGAGGTGGATTCCTGCTGCTGGCGGCGCTGCTCGCGCAGCGCGTCAGCGATCGTACATCCGAGCCAGCGCCTGCAGACGGCTCGCGGTTTCCGGCGTGAGCATCGCGTTGCGGTAGCGCCAGCGCCAGTTGCCGCCGAGCGTCGCGGGCTGGTTCATGCGAGCCTCGCTGCCGAGTCCCAGCACGTCCTGCAGCGGGATCAGCACCGTATCGGCCACCGATGCTTCGAGCGCGTGGATGAACTCCCAGTGAATTTCCCGCCCGCCGGTGTTCCCGGCATTCAGGTAGCTGCGCGCGAACTCGCGCTCGCGCTGGATGGTTTCCTGCGTGCGCGTGCTTTCGCCGCGCCCTACGCTCGACCACCAGCCGGCGGTGGTATCGCAATCGTGCGTGCCGGTGTAGGCTACCAGGTTGCGCGGATAGTTGTGCGGCCGGAAGCTGGGCCCCTGCGGGTCGTCGCCGAAGGCGAACTGCAGGATGCTCATTCCGGGAAGATCGAACTGCGCGCGGATGGCTTCCACCTCTGGCGTGATGACGCCGAGGTTTTCCGCGACGAACGGCAGTTCGCCGAGCTCCCGCCGCGCGGCTTCGAACAGCGCGGCGCCGGGACCGTTGACCCACCGTCCATGCTCGGCGGTCGGCTCCGTCGCGGGCACTTCCCAGTAGGCCTCAAACCCGCGGAAATGATCCAGCCGGACCAGATCGAACTGCGCCAGCACGGCGCGGAAGCGGTCCAGCCACCAACCGTAACCCTCGGCAGCCATAGTCTCCCAGCGATAGATGGGGTTGCGCTGGCCGGTGGCGCTGAAGTAATCCGGCGGCACGCCCGCCACCACGGTGGGATCGCCGTTGGCGTCCAGTTGAAAAGCCTCGGGTCTGGCCCAAACATCGGCGCTATCGTGGGCGACATAGATTGGCAGGTCGCCCATGATGCGGATCTTGCGCGCACGGCAGTACTCGCGCAGCTCGTGCCACTGCCGGAAGAAGAGGAACTGGAAGTAGCGGTGCGCCGCGATGGCGGACGCGAGCCGCTCGCGCCATTGGGCGAGCGACTGCGGATCGCGCATCCGCGCGCCCAGCTCCCAGTGGCTCCAGACAACCTCGCCATGGTACTGCTTGAGCGCCATGAAGAGCGCGAAATCGTCGAGCCAAGAGGCATTGGTGTCGCAGAAGGCGGTGAACGCCGGATTGCCGGGACCGGTGAAGAAGCGCTGGGCCGCCTCTTCCAACACTCCCATCTTCCACGGAATCACCTGCGCGAAATCGACCTGGTCCTCCGGGAAGGGCGGCGGCGCGGGCGCGTCCAATGGATCGAGCGCGATCAGCAGCGGATTGCCGGCCAGCGCGGAAAAGCACTGATAAGGAGAATCGCCGTACCCGGTGGGTCCGAGCGGCAGCACTTGCCACAGAGTCTGGCCGGAATCGGCCAGGAAGTCCGCGAAGCGCCGCGCGGATTCGCCCAGGTCGCCGATGCCATACGGCCCGGGAAGGGAAGTGGGATGAAGCAGGATACCGCTGGAACGAGGGAAACGCATGAGATCTAGAATCCCGGTGGCCGCTCTCCCGTCACGCCGAGCGCCCGCTCGAACGCGAGCCCGGCCTGTCCTACCGTACCCTCATCGAAGAGCCGGCCGATAAGCGTGAC
>PLZX01000289.1:30136-30807 GCA_003152325.1 Bryobacterales bacterium
GGCCACTTTGCGCCGCAACCGGTCGGCCTGGACGAAATCCACCGCCGAAAGGAAGCGCGCCTGCCGGAACAGGTTGGGCCACGCGTCGGGAACCTGTGCCTTGAGCTGTCTCAGGCCGCCGCTCAGCGTGAGTTCCTCGAAGGCGGCGGCGCCCTCGGCGAACAGAATCAGGTCGAGCGAGTCGTAGGGCCAGTTGGGAAGCGCTACCTCCACCGGGACCATGCCCAGCTTTTTGACCGTCTCCAAAGCGGCGCGGTCCACATCGGTGGCGGGAGGTTCTTTCATCCAGGCGGGGAAGTAGCCGACGCGCAGTCCTTCGACGGAGGCGCCCGAGTCGAAGTCGAGCCGGCTGGCTACGCTCGAAACATCGCCGGCATCCGGGCCGTAGATCGCCTGTAGCACCAGCATGGCGTCTTCCACAGTGCGCGTCATCGGACCCAGTTTGTCGAGCGACCAGCACAGCGTCATCGCACCCGTGCGCGGAACCCGACCGTAGGTGGGCCGCAGACCCGTGATCCCACACCGCATCGACGGGCTGACGATGCTGCCTCCCGTTTCGCTGCCGATCGAGAAGCCCACCAACCCCGCCGCGGTGGCTGCCCCCGGGCCCGCGCTCGAGCCCGACGCGCCTTCCTCCATCAGCCACGGATTCATGGTCTGGCCGCCGAACC
>PLZX01000156.1 GCA_003152325.1 Bryobacterales bacterium
TGCTGGCCAGATCCGCCCCAGGCCGCAGGTTCGTGCGGTCGGCGGCCAGTTCCAGACGCGCCGGCGCTCCCGCCGTTGTGAGTTCAAAGTGCGCGCATTCGCCCGCACTGTCATCCCAGCGCCCCACCGCCCGCACTACCCCGGCTTCGTTCGGAACGTCCCACCGCAGCACCGGATCGAGCATGCGGGGCAGGGGATTGCTCCCGAGCGACCGCCCGTTCAACGACAACTCCACCGAACTGCACCGCGTGTATACTTCCACTGGAATCGTCTTGCGCGGGTCTTCAGCCCAGTTCCAATGTTCCACCAACCGCCCGCCTCCGCGACCACCCGCCGGGGCCGCCTCGCGCGCGGCTGCGTAGACCATCGGCTGGTCGGTCCACAGAGCTTCCCGCAGGTAGGATTCCGGCTTGCGGAATCCGCAGTAATCGAGCAGACCAGCCACGCTGCCACGGTCCGGATAGCGGTTCGATTCGCCCAGGTAATCGACGCCGGTCCACAGGAATTCGCCCGCCACCCAGGCGTTCTGCGCCACGGTCTGCCACGCAGCCAGGGAATGCGAGTTCTCGCTACCCAGGATGATGCGCTCGGGATAGGTCTGGTGATCGTGTGCGTAATTCTGCTCCAGATAGTTGTACCCCGCGACGTCCAACAGGTCCGCCAGGCCGGTGGCGTTGGAGGATTGAATATCGGCCAGCGCCTGGGTCACCGGCCGCGTGCCGTCCAGCAGTTTGATCGCGGAGATCAGCCGCCGCGCAACCGGGGGCAGTTGGTCCGCCGAGGGCGCGTTGGGCCGCATGCCGCCGCGGCCGCGGGGATGGCTGAACGGGTCGTTCGGATACTCGATCTCGTTCCCGATGCTCCACAGAATCACGCTGGGGTGATTGCGGTCGCGCAGCACCATATCCGAAACGTCGCGCACCGCCCACTCATCGAAGGCCTGGTTGTAGCCATCGTGGCTGGCTGTGCCGACATTCCGTCCCTGCACCCACTTGTTCTTGCCGAGGGTCCATTCATCGAAACCTTCGTCCATCACCAGCAGGCCCAGCCGGTCGCAGGCTTCGTAGAGTTCCGGCGCCATCGGGTTGTGCGAACAGCGAATGGCATTCACTCCAATCTGCTTCAGTAGCTTCAGCCGCCGTTCGAGTGCGGCTTCGTTGAAGGCCGCTCCCAGTGCGCCGAGGTCATGGTGGATGCAGACGCCTTTAAGTTTTTCCGGCCGCCCGTTCAGGTAGAAACCGGTGTTGGCATCGAAACGGATGTTGCGGATGCCGAACGGCGTGCGATATTCGTCGGCGAGGGCCCCATCGGCATAGACCCGTGACACCGCGGTGTAGAGTTCAGGCCGATTGAGATCCCACAGCTTCGGATCCTTCACGACTGCCTGCTGCGCGAACGAGCGGCTTTCCGCGGGCTTCAACGGCGCCTCAGCCGTAGCCGTACCAACTTCATGACCGGCCGCATCTTCGATGGTTGTCACCAGGCGCACGCGCGTTGCGGAGGCCGATTCATTCACCACCGCCGTTTCCACCGATACCAGCGCCTCCGCCGCGCCGGCCATCGGTGTTCGCACGTACGTTCCCCAGTGCGCCACGTGGACCGCCGCGGTGACGGTCAACCAGACATGCCGGTAGATTCCGGAGCCGGTGTAAAACCGCGAATCCGCCGCCTGGCTGTGGTCCACGCGCACCGCCACCAGGTTCGCCTGGTTGCCGGCNNTGAGTTTCCGCCAGCCGCTGTCATTGAGGTCGGCACGCTCGCCGCCCGTGACGTCCCCCAGGTGGAATCGCCAGGCTTCGTCGAAGCCCCGCCGCACCCGCGCGCCATCGGCCGCGTGAAGGCAGCTCAAAGCAGCAAGAAGAAAGCCGTATCGCAGAATCATCAGGCGGCCCTTTCAGGCTCGGTGCGAACCCTCGCACGCGGCCAGCGCCGGCTGAAAAGCCGGCGGCAGCCAGGATTGGCTGCCCCACTCTACTTCGAAGTCTCCGCCGGCAGATCCGTATGCGCGCTCCAGTCCTCCCACGATCCGTCGTAGAGCCGCGCATCCATTCCCAAATACCGCGCTACGAAGTAGACTACGGTGGCTTGCTGCCCGATATGGCAGTAGGAGACCACGCGATCGCCCGGCTTAATCCCCACATCCTCCACTTGCTTCCGCAGTTCATCGGCCGATCTCCACTTCCCGTCGGCATCCACCAGCGTGCTGTAAGGCAGATTGCTCGCGCCCGGTATGTGGCCCGCCCGCTGTCCTTGCGGAATCCGAGTTCCGGTGTAGAATTCCGCCGTGCGTGCGTCCACAATGTCGACGCCGGCGTGGTGCAGATTGTCGCGCACGTAATCGCGGCTCGCAATCACGTCGTTCTGCGGGCAGACGTCGAGCTTGCCGCGCGTCACCGGGCGCGCATCCTTGGTGATGGCGCGGCCCTCTTTCTGCCAGAGCGGAAAGCCGCCGTCCAGAATGGAAGCGCGCGCGCCGAAGCCCATGGCATCCAGGGTCAGGAAAGCGCGTGTGGTGAGGGTGAGCTGATCCTTCGCCACATAGAGAATGATGTGAGAATCGTTGTTCACCCCCAGCTTCTCGAAAACATCTTTCAATTGCGCCATGGGCGGCAGTTCGACATTCGGCTCCTGTCCAGCGGGGGCCATGGTGCGGATGTCGGTATAGTCCAGGAAAAGCGCGCCGGGAATGTGGCCCGCGTCGTAGTCCTGCTTTTGCCCCACGGACAGAATCACGAGGCCCGAATCCTTCCCGTGTTCAGCCAGCCATGCCGTTGAAACGATCATGCTGGCGCGATCCCCATGCCCCCCGCACACCGGCGCCGCCGCGCGCAGGAGCACGGCACAGGCCATCAAACTCACGAGTTTTATGCGCATTTGTGGTCACTATAGCGCATCACAACAACAGGTGGATCAAGAGCAGGCTGGCGCAGCACAACACCACGGACGCCGCCGCTCCCGTCAGCACGGCGCGGCCGCCCGTGCGCGCCAGGAAACGGACGTTGACTTCCAGGCCCATGGCNNAGCGTGTTGCACAAGGAAAGTGCGAGGAAGCCGAAGACGAAGGGCGGGACCAGGCGCGACCATTGCAGGGACACGGTCCGGCGGCGGCGCCGCGCGTGCCAGAAGCCCAGCCCGAAGAGGAACGGCGCCAGCAGAGTGACGCGCACCAGCTTCACCAACGTGGCCAGCGCTCCGGCCGGCGCGCTGTACGCAAAGCCCGCCGCCACCACCTGCGGCACGGCGTGAATGGTGGTGCCGGCCCAGACTCCAAATGCGTCGTCCCGCAAACCCAGCAGGCCGCCGGCCGCCGGCAGCGCGAACATCAGAACCAGCCCGAGAATGTTGACCGTCCCGATCGAGATCATGAGGTCGTGGTCGTCGGCTTCAATCAGCGGAGCCACCGCGACAATCGCGCTGGTGCCGCAGATGGCGGTGCCCGCGCCGATCAGCAGCCCCGTGCGCGGCAACACACGGAACCACCGCGCCAGCCACACCGTCGCGGCCATCGCAATCGTCATGCAGAGCACGGTGATGGCCAGCGCGCGCGANNTTGCGCACCACCACGCCCGCGACGATTGCGATGATCGCCGCGCTCACCGGATAGCGCGCGCCCGAAGCGCTCATCACGCGAAACGGAGGGAAGGGAAGATAGTGCATCCCGTATGCCAGCGCTGCCACCACAGCCGCCGGAATGTTCGCCCACCACCGCGGAGCCGCGATTGCCGCCGGTTGCGCCGATTCGGGCAACTGGTGGATGCCTTCCATCGAATCGAGTGAAAGCAGGGCTTCGTCGCTGATGTAACCAAAAGCGGAACTGTGCAGAGGTCCCCCGAATGCAATGCCTGATGGTGTGAAATCATCAGTATACCGTGCTCGCGGAGTTGCAAACTATTCTGGAACTTTCCGCCCTTTGCGTGGCAATATGATCGAACGGCACATGGGGGAATCCGAACCGAGATCCGATCGCGACCTGGTGGACCGGTTTCGCCAAGGCGATCGCGAGGCGTTCGCCGCGCTCTATCAGCGGTATTTTCCCGCCGTGTACCGGTTCGCGTTTTATATGACCAACGATTCGCCGCGGGCGGGAGAAATTGCGCAGGACGTTTTCATCTGGCTGGCCGGCCACGCTGCCCAGTTTGACGCGGCGCGCGGCGACTTGGGTGGGTTCCTCGGCGGCGTGGCCCGCAAGTTCGTTCACCGCCAGCAGCGCCATGACCAGCGCTGGCTGCCGCTCGAAGAGGCCGCCGGGCGGACCAGCGACTTTGCCGATTTTGCGGGCGGCCTCGAGCGCCAAGAGGAGGCCGCCGGGTTGCGCAAGGCCATCGCCGCGCTGCCCGCCCGGTATCGGGAAGCCGTGGTGTTATGCGACCTCGAAGGCAAGAGTTATGAGGAGGCCGCCGCGGCCATGGGCTGCGTAGTGGGAACCGTTCGGTCCCGTTTGTTCCGCGCGCGCGAATTGCTGGTGCGCAAGTTCCAAGGAAACAGGGAAAGACAGAAATGTTTATGAATTGCCGGGAATACCGGAACAGTCTGATGGAGTGGGCGCGCGGTGTCGCGCCAGCCCCGGAAGTCGTCTCCCATCTGGAGGAGTGCCCGCCATGCGCGCGATTCCTCGAAGGGCAGCGCGCGCTGAGCGCTGCGATGGCCAGTCTGGCGGCCGAGCCGGCGCCGCCCGCCGAGCAGTTCCAGATACGGGTCATGGCGGAGTTCGACAAAGTGAAGCCTGCCAGAAGGCCGGTGCTGCGTTGGGTGCTGGCCGGAGCGCTGGCGGCCTTGGTGGTTTTGGGCGCGATGTGGAGCAGCCGCAGTGTGCCCGCGCCGGTTGCCGAGGAAGAGCCGGGGTTCCTCCCGATTCCCTATATCGTGCCGCTGTCGCCTCAGGAGAGCACCACGGTCTGGCGGATGGAGATTCCGGTCGCCAAACTGCGGGCCGTCGGCTATCGCATACAGGTCTCCGACCCAGGAGCCGTGGTGGAGGCCGATGTTCTGGTGGGCCAGGACGGACGCGCGCGCGCCATCCGGCCGCTTTCAATTTCAAGTTCAAACTGAAGAAAGGAAACGTAAATCTATGAAACAAAAACTTTTCACAATTACATCCATACTGGCGCTCATGGCCGCTGGGTTGTCGGCTCAAACCGGCGTCGGTGTCGGCGTCGGCAGTGGCAGCGGCAGTGGTACGGCCACCGGCGCTAGTGGTCGGGGCGGTGTCATCATGCCGTTCAATGGTGTGCAGCAGGCTGATAGCCTGGGCACGGTGGTCTTAACTGTAGGTGGCCGCGGTGGCCGTGGCGGCCAGGGAGTCACGGGAAGCCCGGTCTCCGCTCGCGAGGAAACCAAGACCGTTCAAACGTTGGGCGACGGTACGTTGTTGGAGTCGTCCGACGTCACCCAGTTCTATCGTGACAGCCAGGGTCGGACGCGCACGGATCGGACCGTTGAAGGCGAAACCACGATCCAGATCACCGATCCGGTCGCATCCGCGAGGATCACTCTGAACCCGGCAGCGAAGTCCGCCACCAGAGTCACTATGGTGACCATGGCAGCCCGTGGCGGTGGCGGAGCCGGTGGTGGTCGCGGAGGTGCTGTGGGTGGTGCCGTGCCCGCCGGTGCCTACACCATCGTTCAGGAGCCGAATTCAGTAGGCTATGCGGCGCTGAAGAGTGCGAGCCAGCAATTCAAGCAGGAAGATCTGGGCCTGCAAATGCAGAACGGCGTGATGGCGGAAGGCACGCGCGTGACCAGAACCATCCCCGCCGGTACCATCGGCAACAATCGCGATCTCCACGTGGTAAACGAGCAGTGGTATTCCAAGGACTTGCAGATGATGGTGAAGACCGTCAACTCCGATCCGCGCTTCGGGGTGACCACCTACGAAATGACCAACATTTCGCATGACGCGCCGGATGCCGGGCTCTTCATGATTCCCGCCGGCTACACCATCACCGAGCAGGCCGGCCGCGGTCGAGGGGCGCAGGCCGGGCAAGGGGTCGGCGGCGGCAGATAGCGCGCAACCCAAGAGAACTTGTTTCGGGGCCGGTCACTGTATCAAGGTATGAATACAGTGAGCCGGCCCCATGCATTTTAACCCGCATCTCCGATTGATCAAGCACGCCCGCTGTTACGCGCTTCGGGAGCCGCCAGAACGATGTGAAGAGAACCAGCCAAAGGGGACATTTCTAATGTGCTAAGACAGGGGACATTTTAAACGAGGCTTGACAAAAAAGACTCTCGGATTGTCGCGCCACTTTGATAATGTCCCCTTGTGGCCTCGTTAGAAATGTCCCCTAGTCTGAAGACCTCTCAGGGAGGTCGGATTGGATCGGACAAGGATGAGCAGCAAGGAACTGAAACGGCTGGGAGTATTGGCACGGGTTGAAAAAG
>PLZX01000283.1:0-7515 GCA_003152325.1 Bryobacterales bacterium
CAGCAACTGCCGATTCTGCAGTAAGTGGGCCGGTGGTAGCTACTGCTTATTCTTTTCAATCGGTCAGAAAGCCAATGCGGGGCTTGCGCCGGCGCGGACCCCTCAGCCGGCGGATTTCCTTCATGAGTCTTTTGTCCAAGTTCTGGATGTCTCCAATCACGATGTCGAACAGCCCGGCATGGTCCTTGACCGTAGCCGTGAGCTGCTCGATTCTCTGGGCCAGGGCTCTGTTGGTGGCCAGCACTTCGCGCAGTTTCACGAAGGCGCGGATGATGAGAATGTTCATCTGTACGGCGCGCCTACCGTGGAGCACCGATGAAAGCATAGCCACGCCGTGCTCGGTGAAGGCGTAGGNNACATAAAATCTTCGGGGAAGCGGTCAAGATTGCGCTTGACTGCCTGCACGAGGGCGCGGGGTTCAACATGATACAGGTCGGCCAAGTCCGGGCTAAGCATTACCCGTTGGCCGCGGATGAGGCAGATCCTGCGGGCGACCAACTCCACGGGTACGGACAGGTGATCGGTCGGAGACGTTTTTTCGGGCATTGAATTGGAACGTCAATGATAGCGCGGCCGACTGTGGTCCGTGCTTATTCCCCAGCCTTGCTATTCTGGGAACCGGCGGGAGCCCAACCAGGACCGGGGAATCTATGTGGCGAGTTGAAACATTCGAAGAAAACTCTGCGGACCTCCAGCGCCTTCGGGATGCAGCCAACAAGTGGCTAAAAGAGAATAATCCGGAGGAGGTTCAAATCAGCTACAGTGGCGGGGACTGTGTTGTTAGCGCCCTGTTGCTTTACCGGTCTTAAACCTGTATCACCAACTCCGGTCAGGCTCGGACTTTTATAAGCGGCCCCGGGCCACCGGCTCCTATTGCAGCCGCCTATTCTTCGCTGTCGCTATTTCCCACCTTGAGCACCGCCAGAANNAGGAGCTTGCGCTTGCGGCTGATGTCCCCGCCGTAGCACTTGGCGATCACGTTCTTGCGGAGAGCGGAAATGCTCTCACGCGCGACGATCTTGTTGCCGATGGCGGCTTGCAGGGCCACTTCAAACTGCTGGCGCGGAATCAGACGGCGCAACCGGGAAATCAGATCCTTGCCGCGCTCGAAGGCGAAGTCGCGGTGGACGATCATGGAAAGTGCGTCCACCGGCTCGCCCGCCACCAGAACGTCCAGCCGCACCATGGGCGAAATGCGATAGCCCGACAAATGATAGTCGAGTGATGCGTAGCCGCGCGAGCAGGATTTCAGCCGGTCGTAGAAATCCATGACGATCTCGTTCAGCGGCAGCTCGTAGGTCAGCATCACGCGCCCGCCGCCGATATACTCGAACTTCTTCTGGTTGCCGCGTTTCTCTTCCAGCAGCTTGAGGATCCCCCCGATGTATTCCTCGTGCGTGATCACGATAGCGTCGATGATCGGCTCTTCGATGTGTTTGATCTCGGAGGGGTCGGGGAACTTGGTGGGGTTATCCACCTCGATGATCTCGCCGGTGGTGGAAGTGATGCGGTAACGGACACCGGGGGCCGTGGTGATGAGATCGATATTGAACTCGCGCTCCAGGCGTTCCTGCACGATTTCCAGGTGCAACAGCCCGAGGAAGCCGCAGCGGAAACCGAAGCCGAGGGCCACGGAGTTTTCGGGCTCGAAATTGAAAGCGCTATCGTTGAGCCGGAGCTTTTCCAGGGCATCGCGCAGCAGGCCGTGTTCGTGGGACTCCACCGGGTACAGGCCGGCGAAGACCATAGGCTTGATTTCTTCAAAGCCGGGCAGCGGTTCGGCGGCGGGGTTCTCGTCGTCCACGATGGTGTCGCCGATCTTGGCGTCGGCCACCGTCTTGATGTTGGCGCACAGGAAACCGACTTCACCGGCGGAAAGCTCGTCGCAGGGAGTGGCCTTGGGGGCCTGGTAGCCGAGGGCCTCCACTTCATAGACCTGTCCGTTGGACCAGAAGCGGATCTTCTGGCCGACGCGCAGGTGGCCGTCGAGGACCCGCACCAGGATGATGACGCCGCGATAGGTGTCGAACCAGGAATCGAAGATCAAGGCGCGCAGCGGCGCGGTGGGCGAACCCTTGGGGTGCGGCACCAAGTGAACGATATGCTCCAGAATCTCGTGGACGCCGGTGCCCTGCTTGGCACTGGTCAGTACCGCATCGCGCGCGTCGATGCCGATGATGGTCTCGATCTGTTCGCGAATCCGTTCGGGCTCTGCGGCCGGGAGATCGATCTTATTGATCACCGGAATGATTTCGAGATTATGGTGAATGGCCAGATAGGTGTTGGCGAGGGTCTGGGCTTCGACACCCTGCGAAGCGTCTACCACCAGCAGGGCGCCTTCGCAGGCNNCGCGAGACTTCGTAGGAGAAATCGACGTGGCCAGGGGTATCGATGAGATTGAGCTGATATAGGTGGCCGTCGTCGGCGGTATAGTTGAGGCGCACGGCGTGAGCTTTGATGGTGATGCCCCGCTCGCGCTCGAGATCCATAGTATCGAGGACCTGTGCCATCATTTCGCGCTGCGCCAGCGCGCCGGTCACTTCCAGCAGCCGGTCCGCCAGTGTGGACTTGCCGTGGTCGATGTGCGCAATGATGGAAAAATTGCGGATGAATTCGCGATCCATGCTGTGTGGGGGTGCTAGTGCGATTATCCCACAGTGGCGAGAGGCGCTGGAGTGGCGGATGCTACACTGATCGATAATGTCCTACAACCACATCCTGTTTGAAGTGGATGCCGACGGGGTCGCACTGGTCACCGTGAACCGGCCGGAAAAGCTGAATGCGTTGTCGGGCGCGGTGATCGGGGATCTCAGGCAGGCATTCGAACGCATTGCGGGCGAGCGCGCCATTCGCGCAGCCATCCTCACCGGAGCGGGCGAAAAAGCATTTGTGGCGGGCGCGGACATTCAGGAATTGGCAGCGCTCTCGGGCCTCGAAGCGCAAGAGTTTGCACGGCGCGGGCAGCAGGTTTTTCGCATGCTGGAGACGTCGCATAAGCCTTCGGTGGCGGCGGTGAACGGGTTCGCGCTGGGCGGCGGGCTGGAACTGGCCATGGCCTGCACGGTCCGCTTCGCGGCTGAGAATGCGCGCATGGGACAGCCGGAAGTGAAGCTGGGAATCATCCCCGGATACGGTGGCACGCAGCGGCTGCCCCGATTGGTAGGCCGCGGGCGTGCCCTGGAAATGCTGCTGGCGGGCGACCCGGTGACGGCGGCGGAAGCCTACCGCATCGGGTTGGTCAACGCAGTGGTGCCCCAGGCGGAACTCTTGAATTACAGCCGCGCGTGGCTGGGGAAAACGCTGGCCAATGCACCGGCGGCGCTGGGACTGGTGATGGAAGCCGTGGACGTGGGACTGAACGCGGGCCTGGAAGAAGGCCTGCGCTTCGAGGCCGCGGCGTTCGCGGTGTGCGCGGCGACAGACGATGGGCGCGAGGGCACGCGAGCCTTCCTCGANNGGCGCCGAAATGATCGACGTCATCAAGGTGCCGGGATCGTGGGAAGTGCCCATGGTGGCGGGCGAAGTGGCGCGCCAGCACCGCTACGACGCGGTGATCTGCCTGAGCGCGGTGATTCGCGGCGAAACCCCGCATTTCGATTACGTGGCGGCGGAGGCGGCCAAGGGTGTGGCGCACGTCGCTATGGAAACCGGCGTGCCGGTAGCATTCGGCGTGCTGACCACCAACACGCTGGAGCAGGCCATCGACCGCGCGGGCGCCAAGGGCGGCAACAAAGGCTTTGACGCCGCCATGACGGCGGTGGAGATGGCCAACCTGCTGCGCACATTGCGGCAGGCCACGTAAATGCCTTCCCGGCGCAGGGCCCGCCAACGCGCGCTGCAAATCCTGTTCCTCTGGGATGCCCGCCGCCAGCCGGTGGAGGACGTCATCAACGCGTACTACGACGCGTTGTATTCCGAAGAAAAGCTGGAGCGCGATGAGTTTGTCGCCGATCTGGTGCGCGGCACGGTAGAGCATGTCGCGGATGTGGACGCGCAGATCACCAAGCACGCAGAACACTGGCGGATGGAACGGATGCCCGCGGTGGACCGGAATATCCTGCGGCTGTCGGTATACGAAATGGGATACGCCGGCACGCCGGCGGCGGTGGCCATCGACGAAGCCCTGGAGCTGGCTCGCAAGTTCTCAAACGAGGAATCGGTGCAGTTCGTCAACGGCGTACTGGACGCGGTGCATCGCGAACTGGCCGCGCGCTAGCCCAACGTGGGACAGACGATCGCCTTTTGCCGTCTGTCATCCCGCCCTTTCGTAACCTGTGGCATTCCAGCGCGTCTATTGCTACAGGTAGGGTATACTTTGAATCAGAAGGAATCATTCCCCATGGCACGTAAGAGGCGATCCCTGTTTGCACTGCCGCTGATTGTGCTGGCTTGTTCGCTGCTCGGCGGTCTGTATGGACCGCGGGCGCTGGGAGCCGGGGAAACCGACTCAGCCGGGGCGAAGGACGCCGCCCTTCCACAGGACGTGGGGCTGTTCGCCAAGGCCCTGGCGCTGGTGGAACAGAACTCCGCCGACCCGTTGAGCCCCGACAAGGCACTTTACGACGGCGCGCTCCCCGGGATGATGCGGAGCCTGGATCCGCACTCCAATTTCTTCGACCCGAAAGAGTTCGCGCTGCTGCGGGAAGACCAGGTGGGCCACTACTTCGGCGTGGGGATGGAAGTCACCACGCGGAATGGCAAAACCGTCGTGACGGCGCCGTTTCCGGGTTCGCCGGCCTGGAAAGTGGGACTGCGGCCGGGCGACATCATCGTGTCGGTGAACGATAAGGCGACCGAGAATCTGAATACCACCGAAGTGGCGGATCTGCTGAAGGGACCTAGGGGCACGCAGGTCAAGGTGGTGGTTTCGCGCGAGGGCGCCGCCGACTTCCTGACCTTCACGGTGGTTCGCGACGAGATCAGCCGAAAGAGCGTGCAGGATGCGTTCTGGGTGAAATCGGGTATCGCGTACGTAAAGATCCTGAGCTTCGGAGAGAGCACCGGATCGGATCTGGAATCCACTCTTAAAAAGCTGGGAGAGAGAAATGTCAAGGGACTGGTCCTGGACCTGCGGGGCAATCCCGGCGGCCTGCTGGATACCGGCGTAGCGGTGGCGGATCATTTCCTGCCCAAGGGTTCGCTGATTGTTTCTCACCACGGGCGCGAATCGCAGGAGAGAAAATACACGGCAAACAGCGGGAACCAGGGGCGCGATTATCCGATCGTGGTGCTGGTGGACCGCATGTCGGCCTCGGCGGCGGAGATTGTTTCGGGCGCGTTGCAGGATCACGACCGCGGCTGGATTCTAGGAGAAACCACATTCGGCAAGGGTTTGGTGCAGACCGTTTTTCCGATGGCGGAAAACACTGCTCTGGCGCTGACTACGGCGCATTTCTATACGCCGAGCGGCCGGTTGATCCAGCGCGACTACAGCCATGAATCCTTCTACGACTACTACAACCGGCGCGACGAAACCCGGAATCCGCAGGACGTGAAAATGACCGACAGCGGCCGCACGGTTTACGGCGGCGGAGGAATTACGCCGGACGAAGTTTACAAGGCGCCGGCCATGGATCGGCTGGAATCGCAACTGTTCCGCAATGGGTTTTTCGCCTTCACCCGCACCTACTTCGCGACCCACACCGCCAAGCTGGAAGCGGGGTGGATGCCCGACTCGGCCACGATCCTTGAACTGCACGACTACATTCTGAAGAACAACTACACCTTCACCGAACCGGAATTCACAAAAGACGCCGACTGGATCCGGCGATATCTTGCCAAAGAGATGTATGTCTGGGCCTTCAACAAAGATGAAAGCGACCGGATCTTTGCGCAGACCGACCCGGAAGTCACGAAAGCCGTGGAGTCGATGCCGAAGGCCGAGGCCCTGACCGACACGGCACGCAAGGTAATCGCGCAACGGATGGCGCCCCGGCAGTAGCCGGGCGCGCGGCCCAGTCTTGGTAACATCGTAGGTTGAATCCCAATCCACAGATCATCGTTCTGGACGCCGGGGGACAGTATTGCCACCTGGAGGCGCGGAAGGTGCGCGACCTGGGCGTCTATGCGGAAGTGCGAGAGAGCGAAACTCCCGCGGCGGAACTGCGCGGCGCCAAAGGGCTGATTGTTTCCGGCGGGCCGAGCAGCGTTTACGACCCGGGAAGCCCGACCGTGGATCCGGCGATCTTCGCCAGCGGGCAGGCGGTGCTGGGAATCTGTTACGGACAACAGGTGATGGCTCACCTGCTCGGCGGCAAAGTTCACAAAGGCGTTAAGGGCGAATACGGGCTCGCGACACTCGAACTGGATGAGACCGCCGACCCGATGTTCGCCGGGCTGGGCGGGCGGCAGCAGATCTGGATGAGCCATCGCGATGTGGTGGAGACGGTGCCGGAAGGCTTCCAGGTGGCCGGGCGCACCGATACGTGCGCGGTCGCCGCGATGGCATCCTCCGCGCGCAGTCTCTACGGGGTGCAGTTTCACCCCGAGGTGGTCCATACCGCGCGGGGCCAGGAGTATCTGTCGAATTTCGTATTCCGGGTATGCGGCTGCGCAAAGGACTGGGACCCGCGGCACCGCGTGCCTCTGATCGAGCAGGAGATTCGCGATTGCGTCGGCCGGCGCAAGGTCTTCTTCTTCGTGAGCGGCGGGGTGGATTCCTCGGTGGCGTTCGCGCTGGCGCGGCGCGCGCTGGGGCCGGAACGCGTGCGCGGCGTATACGTGGACACGGGACTGATGCGCGAAGGCGAAACCGATTTCGTGCGGAGCATCGCAGGCCTGGAAGTGGAGGACGCGCAGCGAGAATTCCTGGCGGCACTGGAGGGCGCCACCGAGCCCGAGCGCAAGCGGCTCATCATCGGAGAAGAATTCGTGCTGGTGCAGGAGCGCGTGATGGAGCGGCAGCACCTGATGAATGAGGACTGGATGCTCGGCCAGGGAACCATCTATCCGGATACCATCGAATCGGGCGGGACGGCCAAGGCGGCGCTGATTAAGACGCATCATAACCGGGTGGCCGGGATTCAAAAGCTGATTGCGAGCGGGCGCATCGTGGAGCCGCTGAAATCTTTTTACAAAGATGAAGTGCGGGAAGTGGGGCGGGAACTGGGCCTGCCGGCGGAGTTGCTGGACCGGCATCCGTTCCCCGGTCCCGGNNAGCTATAAGCCGGTGCTTGCCATCGATCGGTTGGACATGGCACGCGCGACGGAGTTGACGAACCGGCTCTCCTACATGAACCGCGTGATTGCGGGCGTGCGAACCCGGGTTGCGGTGAGCGAAATGCGGGTGCGGGCCTGTTCGCTGACGGCGGAGCGCCTGACGCGGCTGAGACGGGCCGACGGCACGGTGCGGCGGCTATCGCACGAAAGCGGATACGACCGGCGGGTCTGGCAGTTTCCGGTGGTTCTCATCCCGCTAGGGACGGAAGAGGCTCCGGATTCCGTGATCCTGCGGCCGGTGGATTCGGTGGATGGCATGACCGCGCAATCGATGGTGATGGATCCGGAACTGCTCGC
>PLZX01000283.1:7525-16705 GCA_003152325.1 Bryobacterales bacterium
TAGGCCACCGCCGCATAAATGGTGTGGTCCTTGTACGCAATCAGGTAGTGGGAGGGCTCGCTCGCGGCAGCGGCTTGCTCGGCAGCCTGCTCAGAGGTTGGCTGGGCATTCGGGTTGTCGGTAGTGGCACCGGGATAGTAGTTGTTGATGATGACCGGAGCCGGCGTCTGCTGCGGCGGCATGACGATGGTGATGTTGGGTTGTTGCTGCTGGTAATCGGACGGAGCTTGCGGGGCGATGTAGGACGAATCGTAGTATCCGCCGAGGTAGACGGGATATGCGACAACGTTCGAGCCACGCGTGGCCGGGACGCGGCGATTGTTCTGGCCGGGCACGATCAAATGCACTCCGCCGCCACCAGGATTGACCACGCTGGGGATGGTGCGGGTAACGCCGGGCATGGCGGAAGTGCCGGCGGGATAAACCACGCTGCCACCGGTACCGCGCAAAACCGGTTGGCCACCGTGCTGTGCCGATAGTCCGGCCGCCAGGAAAAGCGGAAGAGAAATCGCGCCAAGAGTCCGCATGGGATGCCCCCTGAACGCATTGTACTCCGGAAAGCCAATGACGGGGCGGAGCTACTGTTTCCTGGTGGGCGCAGGAGGGAAGGCCGGCGCGGCCGTGACGGGGTGTACTTTATCGTACAGGCGCACGGCGTCGCTGGTGATGTCGATACTGGGGGCCGCCCAGAGGACGGGGCTCTGCTGAGGGCTTACGTCGAGTACGACGGCCAGACCGTTGTCGAGGGCGAACTGATCGATCACCCGGACGAGCTTATCGCCCAGTGTCTGTAAGAGAGTGCCTTGTTCCTCATCCACCTGGGACTGGATGTCTTCTCCCAGGCGCTTCAACTCGGTGTACCGGGCGTCGATGGTCTGGTTCAGCTCGGCCTTGGCGGCAGCGCTCATAGTGGCTGCGCCGCGCTTGAGACGGTCACGGAGAGCCTGCAGCGCGGCCTGCTTGCTTTCGAAGTCCCGCCGTTTGGGGTCGAACTTGGCAGTCAGAGCGGCGGCGGCCTGTTGGCCTTCCTGTGTGCTGACGATGGCGTTCTGCGCGAAGATGGTGGCGATTCTGGTGGGCGTGGGCGGAGCTGGGGCTGGATTGGGGGCTGCGGGAACAGTTGGAGCGGGAGGCTGGCCCTGGCTGACAGCCAGGGCCGCCGAGGCAACCAACATCGCGGGTAAGAGCACCGCGCGCGTCATTGTCCGTTACTGCTTTTTGGTAACCGGAGGGACCGGAGGCTTGGCCGGGGGCTTGGCCGGAGGAGCTTCCTCTTTCACCGGGTGCACCTGGTCAAACAGCTTCACCATGTCGTCGGTGATCCAGGTGGCGGCAGCGGCCCACAGAACGGGAGACTGCTGGTCGCCATAGTTCAAGACGACGGCGTAGCCATTCTGAATGGCATACTGCTGGATGAGCGCACCCATTTTGCTTTGCAGTTCCTGGCCGACCTTGGCGTCTTCGGTTTCCATCTCCGCCTGGGCGTCTTCGCCAAAACGTTTGAGAGCGGTGGTCTTGGCCTGAATATCGGCGGCCAGCTTCTTCTGGGCATCATCGCTCAGGGTGGCCCGGCCGTTATTCAACTGGTTGGTCGCCGCTTCGATCTCTTGACTCCGTTTATCGTACTCGGCCTTCCTGGGCCCGAACTTGTTGTTGATTTCGGTGGCGGCTTTCTGCCCTTCCTTGGTGCTGGCGATGGCCTGTGCCATGTTGATAATCGCAATCTTGGTAGGGATCGCGGTGGGGGCAGCCTGCGGCTTGGCCGGGGTTGGCGCCTGCGCGAAGGCCGAGGAGGCAAACCCCAAAAGGAACGTGGTGAGAACTACTGAACTCTTCTTCAAGCTAAAACTCCTAAATGTGAAAATACTACCATAATGACGACGGGAGCCCTAGAAGGTCCTGCCGATGGTGAACTTGAACAGTGTCCGTTTCTCGAAGAACGGATAGGCCTGCCCGAAACTTGCGACGGAATTGAGAAACGTGGCGTTGTTGGGAAAAGCAGCCCTATCGGCCACAATCGGCGGCTGGAGGTATTCGCGCACGGTCGACGGATTGTAAGCGAAATAGACTCGGAACGGGGCATTGACCACCGGAAGCATGACCTGCAGTTCGAGTCCCATCGAAACACGGATCTTTTGCGTGCCGGGTGCGATCTTCACGCGTCCGTCAAATCCAGACTGCGGGAACGAACTATTCAAATCGTTGGTGCGCGATTGGGCCAGGACGAGCTGGTTGGGCAGCAGGATCTTGTCCAGCCCGGCATCGGTGAACGGCGCCAGGATGACGGTGTTACCGATGATGGGAATGCGGTATTCGAAATTGCCTACGATCCGCGTATCGCCTCCGGGCGTGACGAGCTGATAGATCGGCACCGTCATGGTGGCGGGACTAGAGGTGATGGCACCGCCGGAGATGATCTTCTGAGTGCGCGCGCTGCCGTCGTCATTGAGAATGGGGACCTGGGTCGAAGAGGGGACGAAGGCGATGGGCGTGATGCCCCAGATTTCGAAACCACGGACATCCTGCTCACCCCCGATGAAGCCGCGGGAGTAGGGCGGAATCAACTTGCCCCCGAAACCGGTGGTCATGGTGGCCAGCATGTGGAACGCCAGCACGTGCGTCTTGTGCCAGGGGACGACGTGGAAATACTTGGCATCGATGGAGGGCGCCACCGTATTCACATTGCCGCCCAGGAAACTGCCCGAGAAGGCCGTGGAAATGAACAGGCTCTTGCCGCCGGTGGGATTGACGGGATGGTTGACGGTGTTGTACTGATAGGAAGGTGTGACGGTTGAGGTTTTGATGCCGTCGAGCGCATTCGGGCCGGAGACGCCGCTGAAATTGATGTATTGGAAGTAATTGTCGGCGGCAGTGGTCAGGGTCCGGATGTTGGAAATATCGTAGCCGTAGGTGATCGCCAGGCGCGCGAAACTCTTGCGGAGCGGGTAGCTGGCCGAAACGTTGAACCCGTGACTATTCTGAATGTAATTGAGCAGGTTTTGCGAACCGAGGTTGTTGTACAGGCCGATGAGATTCTGGCCGGCCAGAATGGAGGCTTCGCGGCCCTGATTGAAGTCGAAGCGGCGCAGATAGACGACGAAACCCAACTGGATGGGACGGTCCAGGAAATAAGGTTCGGTGAAGCCGAAGCTGGCGTCGCGCGAACGTGTGCCGATCTGGGATGAGAGTGAGAGGGTTTCACCAAGGCCCAGGAAGTTGTTGGTGGAGTAATTGAAACCCACGAAGCTTCCGGCGATCCCCGAAACGCCGCCGTTGAGGCCGATGGAATTCTTGCCCCGTTCCTTCACCTTGAGGGTGATATCGACGGTGTCCGACCCGGGATTGCGGCGGATGTCGGCCGCGTCCTCTTTCTTCAGCATCTCGAAATAGCCGAGCTGGTTGAGGCGGAGAATACTGACGTCCAACATCTGAGTGTTGAAGATGTCGCCTTCGTCCAGTTGGAATTCGCGGCGGATCACCTTGTCGCGGGTGGTGGTGTTACCAGCAAACTCGATGCGGCGCACAAAGAACTGCTTGCCTTCGTCGGCGGTGATGGTCAGATCGATCTGGTCGGTATCGGGAATGACCTCTTCGCTGGGCTCAGGTACGAAATCCCAATAACCGAGCAGGCCGTAATACTTGCGCATATCCTCCAGGCCCTTACGGACCTTATCGGTGGAGAAGGTGTCACCCACGCGCATGCGGAAGAAGCCGAGCAGCGCCTGGGGTTCGCGGAACACTTTGACACCGACGAAATTGGCGGCGTGGAGGTGGTAGAGGCGGCCCTCTTCGATGGGAGCCTTGACATCCGCGAAGATGCCGAGGTTGTTCGGCTTGATGAGCGGGAGACGCCAGCCTGAGCCGCCGCGCAGAACGATCTTGATGGAGGGTTCGAGCGTCTGAGCGCGGAAGTAGCCCTTGTCGTTGTAAGCTTCCCGGACCTTCGACATGTCATATTCCAGTTTGTCGGTATCGAAGGTCTTGGCAAACAGGTTTTCCAGGATGATGGAATGCGGAACGCCATAGGGTTTGAGCAGTTTCATCTGCGAGCGGACCCAACGGCTGTTGAATGAATTGTTGCCGGTGAAATCCAGGTTGCCGACTTTGACTTTGGGACCTTCATTGACGATGAAGGTCAGGGCCAACGAGGTGGGCGGGATCTGTTCGATCTGCGGCTCGACGGTGGCATACTGGCGGCCGCGCTCCGCCAGATAATCCTTCAGGACGCTGGCGGCATACTGCACCTTGCCGGGATCATACTGCTGTTCCACGGTGAGGCCGACCTTGCGTTCCTTGAAGCGATCGAGGATTTCGGACTCGGTGACGGACTTATTGCCCTGGTAGTGGATGGAACGGATGACCCGGCGCTCGGTCACCACGAAGCGGATAATGAGGCCTTCGGGATCCTGCTCGGTTTCGAGGCGGATGTCGTCGAAGCGCCCGGTATTNNTGGCCGTTGAGGGGCTGCTGGACGACGGGCGCGGCGGGAGTTTCCAGTTGCGGGCGCGCGGGCTGCTGCTGATCCTGTTGCTGCTGAGCGGGCGGAACGCTCTCAAAGGGATTCGTAGGAGTGGGGGGCTTGGTTGGCGTTTGTTGGGGCGGCTGCGCAGGCGGAGTAGTGGGTGGTGGTTGCTGCTGCGACTGCTGCTGCTGTGCCGCCAGAGGACAGATCAAGGGTACACAGAAGCAGGCCGCCGCTAAGCCCGCGCGGACATGCCGGAAGAACCTCATCGAAGCATACCTTTCCACTCTGCGCTCATTAAGTGACGTTGGAACACGGATACCTGTTTCACTCGCGACAACCGAATTCGAAGACGGTTACGGCCTTATTTTAGCGGATCTTCGTGGCAGGCAACAACGAGTGTAGCAGGCCACAGGTGTGAAGCGGGGGCACGGTTTTCCACAGGGTGTTGCAGTCCTGCCCGCCTACGCGGAAGCCCCAGTCGCGGCATTTCCACCTACACCGTGACGGCGTTCCGAATGAACTGAACGATGGCGTCGAGCGAGGCGCCCGGTTGGAACACGGCGGCAACGCCTTGTTTCTTGAGCGCCGCGGCATCCTCATCGGGGACGATGCCGCCGAGAATCACCTTGACGTCGGACATATCGTGCTCGCGAAGCAGTTCGAGGACGCGCGGCACGATGGCATTGTGGGCGCCGGAGAGAATCGACAGGCCGATCACCTGAACGTCTTCCTGTAGGGCGGCGTTGACGATCATTTCGGGAGTTTGTCGCAATCCGGTGTAGATGACTTCCATGCCGGCATCGCGCAGGGCGCGCGCGATTACTTTCGCGCCGCGGTCGTGGCCGTCCAACCCGGGCTTGGCCACAAGGACTCGAATGGGGGTTTGCATGGCTATCTAAAGACGCGTTGTTTCCTGGTAGGTGCCGAATACCCCGCGCAGGGAATCGCAGATTTCTCCCAAGGTCGCGTAGGCGCGTACAGCATCCACCAGGTAGGGCATAGTGTTTTCGGTTCCCTCGGCGGCGCGCTTCAGCGCATCGAGGGTCTTCGTTACTCGGTTGTGATCACGGCGCGCGCGCAGGGCCGCCAGTTTCTGCTCCTGGTGGCGGGCTGAGCCTTCATCGATCTGGAGGAGTTCGATGGGCTGGTCGCCGGACTGGAAGCGGTTGACGCCCACCACGGTGCGCTCGCCGGCTTCGACTTCGCGCTGATAGCGGTAGCTGGCGTCGGCGATCTCGGTTTGCGGGAAGCCTGCTTCGATGGCGGCGATCATGCCGCCCATGTCGTCGATTCGCCCGATGTAACGATTGGCGGCGGCCTCGGTTTCGAGCGTCAGTTTTTCCAGGAAGTAGCTGCCGCCCAGCGGATCGGGTGTAGCGGCGACGCCGCTTTCGTACGCCAGCACCTGCTGGGTGCGCAGCGCGATGGTGACGGCGTGCTCGCTCGGAAGGGCATAGGCTTCATCGAGTGAGTTGGTATGCAAAGATTGCGCGCCGCCCAGCACCGCGGCCATGGCCTGCAGGGCCGTGCGGACCACGTTGTTGTAGGGTTGCTGCCAGGTGAGCGAGCAACCGGCGGTCTGGGCGTGGAAGCGGAGCTTCAGGCTGCGCTCGCTCTTGGCGCCATAGCGGTCGCGCATCACGGTAGCCCATATTTTCCGGGCCGCGCGATACTTGGCGATTTCCTCGAAGAAATCGCTGTGCGCATTAAAAAAGAAACTGAGGCGCGGGGCAAATTCGTCGATCGCCATGCCGCGCTCGATCGCCCAATCGGCATACTCCAGGCCGTCGCGGAGCGTGAAGGCCAACTCCTGCACCGCCGTGGAGCCGGCTTCGCGGATGTGGTAGCCCGAGATCGAAATGGGATTAAACCGGGGAACGTGCTGCGCCGCAAACTCGATGCTGTCGGTGACCAGCCGCATGGAAGGGCGCGGCGGGAAGATGTATTCCTTCTGCGCGATGTACTCTTTGAGGATGTCGTTCTGCAGAGTGCCGGAGAGGCGTGACCAATCCACGCCCTGCTGCTCGGCGACGGCGAGGTACATGGCCCACAGCACCGAAGCCGGCGAGTTGATGGTCATGGAGACGGTGACATCGCCGAGCGGAATCCCGCGGAAGAGAATCTCCATGTCTTCCAGCGACGAAATGGCGGCGCCGCACTTTCCCACTTCACCTTGGGCCATGGCGTGGTCGGCGTCGTAACCCATCAGAGTGGGGAGGTCGAAGGCCACTGAGAGGCCGGTCTGGCCCTGCGCCAGCAGGTAATGATAGCGGCGGTTGGTCTCTTCGGGGGTGGCGAAGCCGGAAAACTGGCGCATGGTCCAGAGCTTGCCGCGGTACATGTCGCGGTGGATGCCTCGCGTGTAGGGGAAGTCGCCGGGGGCGGCCAAGTCGTGTTCGGGGTCGAACCCGGTGAGGTCTTCGGGACCATAGAGCGGCTCGATGGGCACGCCGCTAATAGTTGTAAACTGTCGTTCAGCGGTTTTCATGTTGATCCCAACCTCGCTCCCAGCTACCGTTTATCTTATACCGGTTTGAACTGGTCGACGAAAGAGCAGACATATGTCACAATCGCGAATTCTTCTGGCGGTGGTTCTATTGCCGGGGCTGGCCGCGGCGGATTCGATGCCGCTCCGGCAGGGGTGGATGATTCGATCGTCAGCCGGAATGACGGAGCCGGGCGGAGTGCTTTCCACCACTTCTTACAAGGCGGATGGATGGCACAGCGCCACGCTGCCTTCCACCGTGCTGGGTGCGCTGGTGCGGGACAAGGTATACCCGGATCCGTACGTCGGCATGAACTTGCGGCAAATTCCCGGAACGGCGTATGGCATCGGCGTGAACTTCTCGAACTCGGCGATGCCGGAGGACAGCCCGTTCGCGAAGTCGTGGTGGTATCGGACGGAGTTTCGGGTCCCTGCGGAATATAAGCGCAAGACCATCTGGCTGGGATTCGACGGCATCAATTTCCGTGCCAACGTGTGGCTGAACGGAAGGCAGATCGCGAGTGCCGGCAAGATGGCGGGGGCGTGGCGGCTGTTCGAATTCGACGTGACGGCCGAGACCAACAGCGGCGGCTCGAATGCGCTGGCAGTTGAGGTCTTCGCGCCGACGCCGCATGACCTGGGCATCACGTTTGTGGACTGGAACCCGCTGCCACCGGACAAGGACATGGGCCTATGGCGAGACGTGCACATCAGTGCAACCGGCCCGGTGGCGATCCGCTTTCCTTTCGTCACGACGCACTTGAATTCGCCCGCCAATGATGTGGCGCAGCTTACGGTTCGGGCGGAGCTTACCAGCGCGGCCGACCATCCGGTGGAAGGAGACTTGAAGGGCAAGACGGGAAACCAGTCATTCTCACAGCATGTGCGCCTGGAAGCCCACGAGACGCGGGTGGTACACGCCGGCATGAAAGTTACCAATCCGGAATTGTGGTGGCCGGCGCAGGTGGGCCCGCAGACGCTGCAGACGCTCGACCTGCGGTTCGAAGTGAGCGGGAACGTGTCGGACTCGAGCTCGACGCGCTTCGGCATCCGCGAAGTGACTTCCGAGATCGACGGCAAAGGCCATCGGCTGTTCCACGTGAATGGCAAGAACATTCTGATCCGCGGCGCGGGTTACACCTTCGATATGCTGCTGAACGGAACGCCGGAGCGCCAGGAGGCCGAGCTGAAATACGTCCGCGACATGAACCTCAACGCTGTGCGCTTCGAAGGCAAGCTGGAAGACGACCATTTCCTGGACCTGGCCGATCAATACGGCATCCTGGTGCTGGCGGGCTGGTGTTGCTGCGATCACTGGGAGAAATGGCCGCAGTGGGTGGCGGAAGACGAAGCCATCGCGGCGGCCTCACTGCGCGACCAGTTGCGCCGCCTGGCACGCCACCCCTCGGTCTTCGACTGGCTCTACGGGAGCGACAATCCGCCGCCGCCGAAGATCGAACAGATGTACCTGGACATCATCAAGGAAGTGGAATGGCCGAACCCGTACCAGTCCTCGGCGACAGCGAAAAATACTCCCGCCGGTGAGACCGGTGTCAAGATGACCGGACCGTATGAGTATGTGGCGCCATCCTACTGGACGCTCGATACCACGCGCGGCGGAGCGCATGGTTTCAACACCGAGACCAGCCCGGGGCCGGCGCCGCCGCCCATCGAGACCTTGCGCGCCATGCTGCCGGCGGAGCATCTTTGGCCCATCGATGCCTGGTGGAATTACCATGCCGGCGGCGGCCAGTTCAAGGACATTCACGTCTTCACCGAAGCGCTCAACGCGCGCTACGGCGCCGCGAGCTCGGCGGAAGAATATGCGCGCAAGGCGCAGATGATGTCCTACGAAGGCGAGCGCGCTATGTTCGAAGCCTTTGGACGCAATAAGTACACGTCGACGGGCGTGATCCAGTGGATGCTGAACAACGCGTGGCCGGGCCTGATCTGGCATCTCTACGATTGGTACCTTCGACCCGGAGGCTCGTATTTCGGCGCCAAGAAGGCCTGCGAACCTCTGCACGTGCAGTATTCCTACGACGACCGTAGCGTGGTGGTGGTGAACTCCTATTACCAGCCGTTCGCCAACATGAAGGTGGTGGCGCGCGTGCTGAACCTGGACATGACGGAGAAGTTCATCCGGGATGTGAAAGTGGACCTGGAAGAGGACAGCAGCACGCGCGCCCTGACGCTGCCGGAAATCGAGGGCTTGAGCTCGACCTACTTT
>PLZX01000180.1 GCA_003152325.1 Bryobacterales bacterium
TTCAAATGTTGCTGGCCGCTGCGCCGAACCCGCAAGCAGCCGCACGGTTGCTGGAGCGGCTCCGGCAGAATTCGCCTTCGACATTCGACCGCATCGCCAGTTCTCCCGCGGCCCTACGCTGCGCGGTGAATCTGTTTTCGTACAGCCAGTTCCTTTCGGAAACGGTTCTTCAGAACCCCGAGCGGATTCTGCGGGTCGCGAATTCCGGGAGCTTCTATCGTGTGCTCTCGACCGAAGAATACACGCAGCGGCTGGTGGAATTCCTGGGAAAAGATGCAGCGGGCGCGCCGGCGGCGGTGGATCTGGCGCGGTTCCGGCGGCAGCAGTTGCTGCGCATCGTGCTGCGCGACGTGATGGGGGTGGCGGCGCTTTCGGAGGTGACCGAAGAGCTCTCCAACCTGGCGGACGCGATTCTGGATGTCACCTATGGCCGAATTCGCTCGGAGTTGGTGGGGCGGCACGGCGAACCGCGCCTGGCGGACGGAAGGCCCTGCGGTTTTTCCGTCATTTCGCTGGGGAAGCTGGGCGGCCAGGAGTTGAACTACAGCTCGGATATCGACCTGATGTTCGTGTATGGCGGGAGCGGCGAGACGGATGGCCTGCTTCGGCTCAGCAACAAGGAGTTCTATAAGAAGGTCGCGAACGACTATACGGCACTGCTCTCGGCCTATACCGCCGAGGGCCAGTGTTACCGCGTGGATCTGCGCTTGCGGCCGGATGGAACGCTGGGCGAGATTTGCATCTCCGAAGAAGGCGCCCGGGCCTATTACGCGGAGCGGGCGCGCGATTGGGAAAAACAGATGCTCATCAAGGCGCGGGTGTCGGCGGGCGAGCTCGAGCCGGGCGTGGCGCTGCTGGATTTCGTGGAGCCGTTGATTTACCAGAGCTCGCTGGATTTCCGCGGGGTGGAAGCCGTTTCAGAAACGCGGCAGCGCATCAGCGAAAAAATGGCAGCGAAGAAGGGCCGCCGGCGGGGCCTCGATGTCAAGCTGGCGCCGGGGGGCATCCGCGACATCGAGTTTCTGGCGCAGTGCCTGCAGCGTCTGCACGGGGGGCGGGAACAATGGGTGCGGCACGGCGGCACCATGTTTGCGCTGTTCCGCTTGCGCGACAAGGGGCTCCTCTCGGGCGCCGAGTACGCCCGTCTGGTTGCGGCATACCAATTTCTGCGCCACGTGGAGCATCGTCTGCAGATGGACGAGGACCGGCAAACTCACACTCTGCCCACGGACGCCGCGGAACTCGATCTGCTGGCGCGCAAAATGCCGCTCGAAAGCACTGGCGCGCCCCTCGATGGCGAAACTCTCAAGCAGCGAGTGGCGGAACATCAGGCGGCGGTGCTCGAAACCTACGCCCGGGTAGTCCACATGCAGCAGCCGGCGGGAGACCGGCCGGCG
This sequence comes from Bryobacterales bacterium, assembly GCA_003152325.1. Lineage (GTDB taxonomy): Bacteria > Acidobacteriota > Terriglobia > Bryobacterales > Bryobacteraceae > PALSA-129. Next base: position 1,398 of record PLZX01000180.1, read on the forward strand.
GCGGGGGCGGCCGCGGTCCAGGAAGAAGTGGAAGCGGTGGCGCCGGCCAGCAACCTCACCCGGGCATTGGAGCAGCGTGCGCCGCGACTGGCGGCGGCCGCCGGCGCCAGTCTGCACCGCGGCCGCGAGCGGTTTGCCCACTTCCTGGAAACGGTCATGGCCAGCCCGGAAGTGCTCGCCCGCCTGGATTCGGATGCCAAGCTGGCCTCCGGGGTGCTGGATATTTTCGAGTACAGCGCGCATCTTGCCGACGACCTGCTGCGCTTTCCGGAATTGCTGGACGAAATCGGCCGTGTCCCATGCTTCGACGGTGAGCTGCTTGAGGACAGCGGCGGTCTGCGCCGTTTCTATCGCCGGCAGATGGTGCGCATTCAAAGCGAGAGCCTGCTGGAAGCAGCGCCCATCTTCGCCACGTTGAAGACCACCTCGGCACTGGCGGACCGCGTGATCGACGCGGCCTACCAGATCGCTTTGCGGGAAGCGCAGCGTGACACTGGCCCTCGCCATCCACAGATGATGGTGATCGCGCTGGGCCGGCTCGGTATGAGCGAATTCGATCTCGGTTCCGACGCCGACCTGGTTTTCGTCATTCCGGACGAGGAGGCGGGTGACCACGCTTTCTGGACCGGCGTGGCCGAGCGCATGATCCAGACCATGAGCGCCTACACCGGCGAGGGAATGATGTTCGCGGTGGATACGCGGCTGAGGCCGAACGGCCGCGCGGGCGACCTGGTGCAGTTGGAAGGCGCATACAAGAGCTATTTCGCGGGCCACGCGGAAGCCTGGGAAGGCATCACGTACATGAAATCGCGGGCCGTGGCCGGCGACCTGGAACGGGCCACCGGTTTCCTGCACGAGTTGCAGGAACTGGACTGGCGCCGCTATGGACAGAGCATGCGCTCGCGCAAAGAACTGGCGGAAATGCGGGCGCGCCTGGAGCGCGAGCAGGGGACGCGCAATCCATTCAAAGCCGGCGCCGGCGGCTATTACGATATCGATTTTGCGCTGATGTATCTGCGGCTCAAGGGCGCGGGTATCTTTTACAAGGTGCTGAACACGCCCGAGCGCATTGACGTGATCGAGAAGATGGGACACCTGGACCGGGAAGACGCCGATTTCCTGCGCGAAGCCGCGACTTTCTACCGCGCGGTGGACCATGGCCAGCGCGTCTCAACGGGACATGTGGAGGGCAGCCTGCCGGCATCCCCGGCGCAGTTGGAAGTATTGACCAACCTGGTAAGGAGATGGACTCCGGAGCACCTTCACGACCAGCGCATCGACACGGCGCTGGGTGAAATCCGCAGGCGCACGCGGGAGTTCTTCAACCGGGTGTTCGGACGTTAGTACGGGTTGGCGTACCGAGTACCCTACTAGTACTACCTCCGTATGGCGGTATTTCAAAGCCTCTGTTATACTTTTTTGTACTGTTATAAGCAAAAGGTACTATTCGTTGAAAGATCCTTGGAGGAAAAGGTTATGAGACTGGTCCGCACCGTGGCCCTATTGGCGGGATTTGGCATTACCGCTTCCGCTGGAAGCATCACCTATACCGACCTGATCAATAACAACACTTTCGCCAACGCCAGCTACTCGCTGACTGCGGACAACAAAAAGGTGATCACCTCCAGTTCGTTCGGCGATGGGAGCTCAACCTCAAGCGGCCTGGAAGTCCCCGACAAGCCGAACATGTTTGAGCCGAATAGCGGCGTGACGTTTTTGCCGCCGGGCGAAGATTTGATTTCGGCGGAGTACGACTTGAGCTACTTATTCAGCCTTGTTTCCAACAGGCACGTGACGGATACAGGAGACATCAGCAGGGCTCAGACCGACCCGTTGTTTGGGGTCCAGAATGACAAGCTTTCAGCCACTCTGGTTTTCAAGGACATTGGCGGCGTCACGCTCCTGAGGGTGGACGTGACCAATTTGTCCTCGCCGCTGGATTTGATGCCGTATCTCATGGATGGGGGAGTGATCGAGAGTGCTTTTGACACGACGGGTATTTTTCTGAAAACTCGCATCCGGGCGAATGACGTGGTCTTCTCGGCCGATCTTTCCGGCTATGTCCCGGCGGACAATCCGGACAGGAATGTCATCATCGACTACAACGTGAAGGAAAAGCTGAACGCGACTTCGTCGGTCACGCTCGACTTCGCCGACACGCCGGAACCTGCCACCCTCGGTCTGTATAGCCTGGGTCTGGCGGGGCTGATCGGTCTCGGCAGAAAATTCAAGACCTAGTACAATAAACTCGGTAACGCTGAAAACTTCCCGGCCGCAGAGGCCAGGCGGCGTCAAAGTGCGCCTATGAGAGCATTGCGGTTTGCCGGGTCGATCGCGATCGTCGCGGGAATCCTGGCGCTGTACCGCACGGCGCTTTCCGTGAACAATACGACGGTGGCGCTGAGCCTGCTGTTGGCCATTCTGGGGATCTCGGCGTGGTGGGGCCTGGCGGAAGCCACTGTCGCATCGGTGGCGGCGGCGCTGGGGTTCAACATATTCTTCCTGCCGCCGATCGGGAGACTCACCATTCAGGATCCGCAGAACTGGATCGCTCTGGCGGCATTTCTGGCGACGGCGGTGACGGCCAGCCAGCTTTCCGCGCGAGCGCGCCGGAGGGCGGCGGAAGCGGAGGCTCGGCGCACAGAAATCGAGCGGCTGTATGCTTTGGTGCAGTCGATGATGCTCAGCGGCAACGCTCGTAAGACCATCCGGGAATTCGTGCACACGGTGGTGGGGGTATTCGGTTGCCGGGCTGCGGCGCTGTATTATCGCTCCACCGAAGAGGTTTTTCGCTCGGGGCCGGAGAGCAACGTGGTGACGGACCACGAACTTCTGGCAGCGGCGGAGATCGAGGCCGTATCGGTCGATTCGAGCCGGGGAGTGGCGCTGGCGCCGGTGCGGCTGGGCTTGCGTCCGTTGGGGAGCATGACGCTCATCGGGCGGCTGCCCTCGGAGCAGATGGTGTGTGCCATTGTGAACCTGATTGCGCTCACCATCGAGCGGGCACGAGCGCTCGAAGAGGCTAGCTCCGCGGAGGCGGCACGGCAGGGCGAAGTCTTGAAATCGGCGTTGCTGGATTCGCTGGCGCACGATATCAAGACGCCTCTGACCTCCATCAAGGCCGCGGTGACGAGCCTGCTGAGCAGCTCGGACCATTCGGAACGCGAACTGTTGACCATCATCAACGAAGAGACCGACCGGTTGAATCAACTGGCGGCGGAAGTCATCGAGATGGCGCGCATCGAGGCCGGCAAACTGCATTTGGAAAAGCAGCCGGTGGCGGTGGCAGAACTGATTTCGGGAGCGCTCGCGGACCTGGCGGCGGCGATTCAGAACCGGCCGGTGAAGGTGCGGGTGCAGGACGGATTGCCGGAGGCGGAGGCGGACCCCGATTTCGCAATGCAGGTGGTCAAGCAATTTGTGGAGAACGCACTCAAGTACACCCCGGAAGGTTCGCCGATCGACATATCGGCCGAGTTGCAGAGTGGGAGAATCGTGATCGGGGTGGCGGACCGCGGTCCGGGCATCGCAGAGAACGAGCGGGCACATATTTTCGACAAATTCTTCCGTGGGCGGCGGCACCGCTTCGACACCAAAGGAACCGGGATGGGACTGGCAATCGCCAAAGGAATTGTGGAAGCGCACGGCGGGCGGATTTGGGTGGAAAGCGAGCCGGGGCAGGGCTCGGCCTTCTATTTCTCGCTGGCAGCGATTGCCGGAGGAAGCCACACGTGAGCGCCGGAAAAATTCTGGTGGTGGACGACGATCCGCAAATCCGCCGGGTGATGAAGGCGACCCTGGTGGGTCACAACTACGAAGTGATCGAAGCGCGCACCGGCGAGGACGCGCTGGAGAAGGCCCCGCACGAAATGCCGAACCTGGTGTTGCTCGACATGAACATGCCGGGGATGGGGGGCCTTGAGACGTGCCGGGCGTTGCGCGCCGGTTCCGACATCCCGGTGATTATTCTCTCCGTGCGGAACAGCGAAAAGGACAAAGTGGCGGCGCTCGATGCCGGCGCCGACGACTATGTCACTAAGCCTTTCAGCATTGAGGAACTGCTGGCGCGCATCCGGGCAGCGCTCCGGCGGACGTCGCCGGAGGGTGGCCCGCGCGCCTTCAGTGCGCCCGACCTGGAGATCGATTTCGAAACCCGCCGTGTGATGGCGCAGGGGAAAGCGGTGCGGCTGACGCCCAAGGAATTCGAACTGCTGCGGTATCTGGTGGCGCATGCGGGAAAGCCGGTGACCCATCGCGAACTGCTGCAGGCCGTATGGGGGCCGGATTACGGCGACGAGCCGGAATACCTGCGGGTATTCGTTAACCAGTTGCGCAAAAAGATAGAGGCGAATCCGGCCAAGCCGAAATATATCGTGACGGAACCGTGGGTGGGCTACCGGTTCGCGGGTTCCCCAGAAGGCTGAGCTAATTTGGGCTGGCTCATACTAGCCGTGGAGCAGGCTTCCAGCCTGCAATGCGGGCCGGATACCCGCTCCACATCACATCATTTGAGCTGAGGGATCTCTCCCACGCGCCGCAGCAGCGGCGTCATTGTGAGGCCCTGCACGAAGACCAAGAACGCCACCACGGCAAAGCCGATGATGAGGATGTGGCCGCGCATCGGCACCTTGAAAAAGTCTGCTCCACTTCAAAGAGTGCAGCCACGGCGCGGCTTCGGAGGACAAAAATCGGAGCTACAACGCCTTAATTCAATCCTGATTCTTTCTTTACGACTTCCTTATGCCCTTGGCCGTACGCTGAGATCAGGTCACCCGTGTACAGCCGCTTCGCGCTTCAAATCGATCCCGGAGCCTTCATCATGTTCGGGCATTCGCCCGGGCTGGTGGCTGACCAGAAAGACCAGAGAGACTCAACTCGGACGTTGGTTGGAGGCGCAGGGACATCGGGTTGCCGTCGGTGGCGGGCGTGCGAGCGGCACGTGAACGTTCTTCGCCTCAATCTCGGCAGCTTCCATTGAAAGAGTGGGTTTCGCTGGCGCCGGCCGGCGTTGTTGATGCTCTGTGCGGTTAGTCCCAATTCGTTCCTTGAAATTCGGTCTAGGAGGCCACGGTCATGTTTGATGGGTTTACCGAGGGAATTTGCCGTGTTTTCAGAAAAACCATTGTGGTGTCTCTGTTGGTGTCACTCGCGCCCTGGGTTGGTCGCGCTCAGGAAAAGACGGATGAAAGCTCTACTGAGCTGAGCCGGCGCGTTACCGAACTCGCCGCCCTGGTTCAAAAGCTCCAGACGCGCGTCGACGAACTCGAAGGAAAATCCCACGTATCGAGCCAGCCCGCTGTGTCCGACTCCAATATGGCTGCGCCCGCGCAATCGTCCATGTCTCAAGCTTCACCGACGCCCAGCGGACCCCGGAGCGGAAGCAGTCTTCTCGGCGGTACGACCGTTAATTTCCTGTTCGATGGTTACTACGCCTTCAACTTCAACAATCCGATCGGACGTGTAAATCTTCTTCGCGCTTATGATGTGAGCAGCAACGCATTCAGCCTGAATCAGGCGGACGTAGTTATCGAGAACGCCGCCGATCCGGCGCACGGCAAACGGTTCGGCCTCCGCCTTGACCTGCAGTATGGACAGGCGACCGCCACGCTTCAGGGAAATGCTTCCAACGAACCACATCCGGATGTCTATCGCGCTATTTTCCAGGCTTATGGCACGTANNTTGGGGCTTGAGGGCAACTATACCAAAGATCAGATGAATTACTCCCGCTCGTATTGGTTTAACTTTCTGCCCTTCTATCATATGGGCGCGCGCTTGAACTACAAGCTCAATGATACCGTTGCTCTGAACTACTGGATCACGAATGGCACTCAACAGANNCCCTTCAATGGCTTCAAGGATCAGTTGTTCGGACTCAACATTCAGCCTCACAAGAACGTGGCGTGGACAGTGAATTACTATCTGGGGCAAGAGCATCCCGACGTGCAGTTTCTCCCGAATTACACGGGAACAAATCTGCCCACCGCACAAGGAATACCGTTCGAACCGATCCCGAATCCGCCCAGCGGGAAGCTACACATCTTCGACAGCTACCTGACCTGGCAGGCGTCACCCAAGCTCACCCTCGGCGGGGAAGGCGACTACGTAATCCAACGCCTCCTGACAACTTCCGCTCCGTCGCACACAAGCGGCGGAGCCGGCTATGCCAGGTATCAACTCACCCCGAAGCTCGCAATTGCCGCAAGGGCCGAATATCTCTCCGACCGTGGCGGCCTCTTCACCGNNGGAGCAGAATACCGCCACTCTTGGAATTATATGGTGGTTTGGGGGTAAGGACGGAGCCTGGTAGACCCGGCGCGCTCGGATTGGCCGGGCGATACCAGAACACTACGGCTGGGAGATCGCGGCGACGCTCTCCAGGGCTGCCTGACGAACGCGCAACCCTCTCAGCTCCTCGTCGCCGAGCTTTTCGGCGCAGCCTG
>PLZX01000121.1 GCA_003152325.1 Bryobacterales bacterium
AACATAGCAGAGCAGGCTGGATCGGTGACCATCCGCTCCTAGTGCATCTTCGTCAAGAACGATCCCGTCGACGCGTCCACAAAAATCGAGAAGTTCGACGTCCCCACCGATTCGCCCCACACCACACGCCACGTCGGTTCGGGGAACTTGCTGGTCTTTTCCAGCACGAATGAGATGTTCATCCCGGGGTTCTTCTTGTCATAGTCCCCGGCCTGCGCGAGCGCCGTCTTGTACGCCGCGTCGGTATCGATCGATACCGCCTGAATCACGAAGCTGCTGTCCACGCCCTGTTTCCCCGACCAGCTTTCTTCCGGCCCCGCAAACACGTCCTTGTGCAGGTCCGTCGCTTCCACCACCGAGTACGAATAGGACCGCTGCCGCCCCAGCTTTTCCGAGGTGAACGTGGCTCGCCACGCGCCCGCCTTGCCCGGCACCTGCGGAACCTCCGGCAGATGGACGCTGGCGGCCGTCAGCACCTGGGCGTCGGTCGACCAGGCTGACCGTGCCACCTGGTACATCTTATAAAGAGCGCTCTGCCCGGTCGCCGGTTCAAGCGGTTTCGGCGCCTCCTTCACGGTCGCGGTCGGTGTCGAGGCGCAACCCGCCAGCATGAGCAGCAGAGGGCACGCTATCAGGGTCGAAAGCTTATTCATAGTCACCTGCCCGGTATTTTATCAAGCCCGGAGAGACTCCGGTTGCCGCGTGCCATAATTAATGCCAGCACACAAAGGGGATCCCGTGCACATGAAATCCTGCGCCTTCCTGGCGGCCGCCGCTGCCCTGCTTCTGCATCCCGTCTTCGGCCAGAAAACTCCCAANNGGATGCCGGCGATTTCAGCAACGCCATCACCAACCCGAACGCCGTCAGAGTTTCCAGCGACCCTGGCGCCGACCCCAATCGCCCCTACCGCGAATGCGAACTGCGCGCCAACCCGATTACCCGGACCTTTATTACCTTAACGGCCTCGCCCATTACGGGCTCAAGGAGATGGATGCCGCGGAGAAAAGCTTTCGCGAAACCGAAAAGCTCGACACCACCCACCGTTACCCTAAAACCCACCAGTACCTGGCGGGCATTCTGGTCACAAAGAAGGACCTCCCGGCCGCCGTCGAGGAGTTGTCCAATTATGTGAAGTATGCCCCCAATGCCCCCGACATCAACGCCACGCGGCGCCAGCTCAGGCAATTGCAGCAAGCCGCCCGATCCGGTGGAAACTAGACATTCCTCTTGCTTAACGCCGCCGCACGGTGTGAGTTTTACATTGTCCGCTGCGGGTTTTGTGCCATAATTAGCCCATACGGGAGGGTGACATGTCTCCTCGAATCTGGACACGGGCAATCACCGTCGCTGCAACTGCGTTCGCCCTGCTGCAGCCGGCCTTCGCACAAACCAAAGGCGCTGGAACCGGTGCTGGCGCCGGGACCACCACCGGAACTACTGTCGGCTCGGGCACCACCACAACGCGTGGGTATCCGCCTGCCGGCGATCCCAACTCGACTACCAATTCCACCAACAATCCGTCAGCCGGCACACTCCCGCCTCCGCCTATCATGGTCAGCGGCCGCGTCATGCTCGAAGACGGCACGGCCCCCAAAGAGAGCGTCGCGATCGAACGCGTCTGCAACGGTAATGCCCGCCTCGAAGGCTATACCGATACTCGAGGTTACTTCGTCCTCCAGTTAGGCTCCGGCAATAACCAGTTTCAGGACGCCAGCGAATCCGCGGGCGGTTTTGGCCGATCCTCCCAACCACTGGGAGGAGTCGGCGGCTTGGGCGGCCTCGGATCCGGCCCCGGCACCGGCACGGGCTCCGGCACGGGTTCATCAACCCGCGGCCCCGGGCTCGGCGACTCCCGCCTGCTGAACTGCGAGTTGCGCGCCCGCCTCTCCGGTTACCGCTCCCAATCCGTCAGCCTGATGGAGCATCACGCCCTGGACAACCCGGATGTCGGCATGATTCTCTTGCACCGCGTCGCCTCGGCCGAAGGCGCTGCCACTGTCAGCGCTGCCACACTGGTCGTCCCCAAACCCGCCAACAAGGCATATAACAAGGGTCTGGATTTTCTCAAAAAGGGAAAGTCCGAAGAAGCCCACGCCAGCTTTCAATCGGCCATCGCCCTCTATCCCAAATTCTCCTCCGCATGGTTCCAACTCGGCAAGCTGCAAGTCGTCGATGGCCAACTCGACGACGCCCGCAAGTCTTTCCTCGCCGCCACCCAGGCCGATCCCCAATCCGTGGGCCCTTTCCTCGAACTGGCCCTGCTCTCCCTACACGCCAGGAACTGGAACGAGCTCGCCGACGTCACTTACCACGCCCTGAAACTGAACTCCTTCGACTATCCGCAGGCTTTCTTTCTGAACGCCGTTGCCAACTACAACCTCAAGAAGCTCGACACCGCCGAAAAGAGCGCTCGCGCCGCCCAACGCCTCGACACGCGCCACGTCTATCCCGAGAATTCCCACCTGCTCGGCGTCATCCTGGTGGACCGCCAGCAGTACGTCGAAGCCGCCGATGCCCTGCGCGATTTCCTGGTCGCCGCCCCGCATGCCGCCGAAGCCGCCGCCGTTCGCCGGCAGTTGGACGATCTCGAAACGAAAACTATCCCCGCCGCCCAGATGGCTAAAAAGTAGCGCGCCCCAGCCCTGACGGGCGCCCATCAGATCCGCGACCGTAACACCGCGACCTGCCACTGCGCATACACCCTATCGGGGTGCTATACTCTTGACGCGGTTTGAGTTGTGCAGTTATGAGTCGGTTCCGGGTGTTTTCCTGGCCCCGGATTTAAAACCCGGAAGGGGGTGCACTCTTGCTCGACCTCGTTATTGTTCGCGCAATTTTTATTTTGGTTCTTGCCGCTTCTGCGTACTTCCTCAATCCGGGGAACGTTTCTCCCTGGATCTCAGCAGCAGGTGGCACGGTAATTGGTGGCTGCATCATCTTTTTCGAAATCCGCCTGGAGCAGGTTAGCCTCAAACGTTTGATCGGCGCTGCGGCGGGATCCGTTCTGGGGATCTTCGGCGCCTTTCTGATGGCCCTGGTGCTTGCCAAGGCCTCGGCGCCGCCCTACCTGCAAGTTGGCCTTCTCCTGTGGATGACCTACGTTGGCATGATCGTGGGCGCCAAGAAGGGCGACATGCTCAACCTGGCGGCGCTCGGCGGCATTTTTGGCGGCGAGAAGTCGTCGAAAAAATCGTTCAAAATTCTCGACACCAGCGTCATCATCGACGGCCGCATCGCCGACATCTCCGAAACCGGCTTTCTGGACGGCGTGCTGGTGATTCCGCAATTTGTGCTGCGTGAGCTGCAACTGGTGGCCGATTCGGCCGATTCCATGAAGCGCAACCGCGGCCGCCGCGGCCTCGACATCCTGCAGCGCATCCAGAAAATGGCGCACCTCACGGTGCAGATTTCCGAAGAAGACTTCCCGCACGTGCGCGACGTGGACATGAAGCTCATCGAACTGGCCAAGGTCTACGACTGCAAAGTCGTCACCAACGATTTCAACCTCAACAAAGTGGCCCAACTGCACGGCGTCGAGGTGCTGAATATCAACGAACTGGCCAATTCGCTCAAGCCCATTGTGCTGCCCGGCGAGATTATGCGGGTGTTCATCCTTAAGGAAGGCAAGGAATACAACCAGGGGGTCGCGTATCTGGATGACGGCACCATGGTCGTGGTCGACAATGCGCGCAAAATGATAGGCAAGACGATCGACATCTCGGTGACCTCGGTCTTGCAAACGACCGCCGGCAAAATGATTTTCGGTAAATGGGATGAACGCACTGCGGGCCGCCACGAGTCGAAAGGCATAGCGACGGCGCCGGTCGCGGTGACGCCCGCGACGGGAACCAGCGGACTGCCTACCGACGTGCCGAAAAAGACGTCTCCGCTGTCGATCGACCGCGCGGCCGACTGACACCGGCCAATGTTCGCGACGATTCGCCGTTTGCGAAGCCAACTTGCGGTTAGGGCAGCTCTGATTAAGCTAAGGGTCCTTTGTGCACCTCGTAGCCTGCCCTGAGCGAAGTCGAAGGGTACCCTGTTGGTCTACGGTTTTTGTCGCGTGCTTAATCCGTCCTTTTGTTAAGTCTGAAAGCGCTTATCCATGCCACGAGCGTCTGTACTATACTGATCGCCCCGATGAAGGTATTTGTCATCATTCCGGCTGCCGGACTGGGCACGCGCATGGCCTCGCTATCGGCGGCGAAGGCCAAGAAGAAGCCGCCTACCAAACAGTTCAAGGAACTGGGCGGCGTGCCCATTCTTGTACACACTCTGCGCGTATTTGCCAACACGCCCGCCGTTTATGAAATCGTCGTTGCGTTGCGCAAGAACGAGATTGCCGGTTTTCGCACGCAGCTGGAGAAACAGTTTCCCGAAATCCTGAACAAGCGGCTGCAGATCGTGGAAGGCGGGGAGCACCGCCAGGACTCGGTGGCCAACGCGTTGGCCAACCTTGCGGCCGATCCTGAGGACCTTGTGCTCGTGCACGATGCCGTGCGTCCGTTTGTTACGCCCGAAATCATCCTCCATGTAATTGAAGCCGCCGAAAAGCACCATGCGGCCATCGCCGGCTGGCCCGCGGTCGACACCGTGAAACAGGTGGAACGAAACGCCGAAGGCGCAGTCATCAAGGCGACGATTCCTCGCGCAAGCGTGGTGATGGCGCAAACGCCACAGGGATTTCGCTATGACATCCTGAAAAAAGGTTTCGATGACGCCGCTGCCGACGGGTTCCTTGGCACCGATGAGGCTTCGCTGATCGAACGCGCAGGCTTGCCGGTGGCGGTCGTGATGGGCTCGCCGAAAAATATCAAGATCACGACGCCCGCGGACATGGAGCTGGCAGAGTTCTATTTGAAGAGCAGCAGCTAGTGACTGCGCCAATGCAGCAATCGCGATCGGAGCGGTTCAAGAAACTGCAGTGAAAGGGTGCGGCTTCACAGGCGAGCCGGTGGAGCGAAGTGCATTGCGAACCAGCCCCACGCGAACCAGTTGGGAATTTATCGCGTGAGCGCCAGTGCGCGGCTGCGCAGATCTGCTCAACCAGCCCCAGAGGGGCGAAATATGTTAGCCCAGGACGTAAGTCCTGGGNNGTCCCGGAGGGACGGCACAAGTTTTGGCACACTTTCAGGGCCGCGCATGTCGCTTTAAATTATTAGGGGCTTTAGCCCCTGAGGACCAAACTTCACCTTGAAACCTCCTATGCGCATCGGCCAGGGCTATGATTCCCACGAGTTCAAGCCCGGCATCCCCCTCATCATCGGAGGCATCCACCTTCCGCACGACAAAGGGCTGGGCGGCCACTCCGATGGAGACGTCCTG
>PLZX01000354.1 GCA_003152325.1 Bryobacterales bacterium
TACAAAAAGTGACATAAATGTTTGCTGCCGTCGCCCATTTTACCCCGACGCGGTGAAGGTTGTGTTACAAGGCGCATGCTCGCGGTAAAATGCCTGAGGTGCAGCTTCCCGCCAGAATTGGTAAGTACGAACTCGAAGAGTTCCTGGGAGGCGGGATGTCCCACGTGTACCGTGCCCGCGATACCGTCATCGGCCGCACCGTAGCCGTCAAGATTCTCACCGAATCCGGCTGCCAGGATGCCGAAGTCAAGGCCCGCTTCCTCGCCGAAGCCCGAATGGCCGGCAACCTCTCCCACGACAACATCCTCGGCATATACGATTTCGGTGTGGACGACCAGCATCGCCCCTTCATGGTTATGGAATATCTCAAGGGCGAAGACCTGGGTCACGCCATCAAGGAGGGTCACACGGGCGATCTCCGCGACAAGTTGAGAATCGCCCTCCAGATCGCGCGCTCTCTCGAATACACTCATTCCCAGAAGATCATCCATCGCGACCTCAAACCCGACAACGTGCATGTCGGCGCCAACGGCGTGGTCAAGCTGATGGATTTCGGCATCGCCAAAACCGAAGGCCTGCAGATGACCCGCGCCGGCTACGTCCTCGGAACGCCCTACTACATGGCGCCCGAGCAGGTTACCGGCCAGGGCGTCACCGAACAGGTGGATGTCTATGCTTTCGGCGTGCTGCTCTACGAACTGCTTACCGGCGACAAGCCCATCGCGGGCGAAACCGTCGAGCGCATTTTTTATAGCATTCTCAACGAGAGCCTCGACGTCGAGCCGCTCCGTAAAGCCGGAGTCCCAAAATCGGTCTCCGATATCGTCACGCAATGCACGCTCAAGGCTCCCGCCGCGCGCCCGCAAGGCTTCGGCCCGGTCTGTGCCTCGCTCGAAAGCATCCTCGCCGAAATCGACGCGCCCACCATGCGGCTTCCCGGCGTTGTGGAAGCTCAGCCTGTGCAGGTGCGCCCGGTCTGGCTCTTGCCGGTGGTGCTTCTCTTCGTGCTCGGCCTGGGTCTCGGGCTTTATTTCGCCCTCAAGCCGAAGCAGCTCGCTCCGTTCATCGACGCGAAATCCGGCCGCATGATGCTGGTCCCCGCCGGGACGTTCCTGGCTGGCGAAAAGAAACAACCGTCAGCGCCGATCCCCGCGTTCTATATCGACCGGACCGAAGTCACCAACGCCGCCTATAAGCTCTTCTGCGATGCGACCAGCCGGCCGCTGCCCGATGGCTTCCCCGCGGGCAAGCCCAATTACCCCGTGGTTAACGTCTCCATCCTGGATGCCGCTGAGTTTGCCAAATGGGCCGGCGAGCGTCTCCCCACTGCGCTGCAATGGGAAAAGGCTGCGCGCGGCACCGATGGACGGCTCTTTCCCTGGGGCAACAATAAGGATGCCACGCTCGCGAACCTCGGCCCCGGCGGCGAAATCCACCCTGCCGCGGACTTCCCCAAGAGCGCCAGCCCCTTCGGCGCGTTGAATATGGTCGGCAACGTGTGGGAATTGGTCTATGAATTGACCACGCCCAGCGACGCCGCGCGAAATTACTTTCAGTCTCGGCTGAATCCGCCGCCCATGGCAGACGAGAGCTGGTACCAGAGCCGCGGGCAGTCGTTCAAGGATGAGTTGCAGGACGCAGTGGCCTGGGACTCGTCCTCCATCCCCTCCCGGTGGAAAAACGCCAACATCGGCTTCCGCTGCGTCAAAGAGGCGCAGTAAGCCCCACCGTGTCTGCCATTCCCCACCTTTGCTGCTATAATGGCTAAGTTCCGCCCTGCATCCCAGGCTTACCCTTATGTTCCTTAGTGTCAGAGAGATGGAGCTGCGCAAGATTCGTTTCGACGAGTCTTTCGAGCCCGCTCAGATCGAGTTCGCCAGTGAAAATCTGGCGCAGGTCTCTCCCTTGCACGCCGTTGGCTCCGCCGAGCTTCTGAAAAACACCGGCGGGCAAGTGCGCATCCAGGGCCGCTATACTGTGGAAGTCACCTCGGTCTGCGATCGCTGCCTGGCAACTGCCCGTTTTCCGCTGGATGCCGGCTTCGATCTGTTTTACAAACCCGGTTCCGCCATCCCGCGTGCGGAAGAAGTGGAAATCGACGAGGGCGAAGCCCAGATCGGTTTTTATGAGAACGGCGGTCTGGAACTGGAAGATGTCCTCCGCGAACAGGTCCTGCTGGCCCTGCCGATGCAGAGAGTGTGCAGCGAAGACTGCAAAGGAATTTGCCCTGTCTGTGGCAAGAACCGGAACGAAGCTGAATGCGATTGCCGCATCGAAAGCCACGACCATCGCCTGGAAGCGCTCCGCAAACTTGAGATCTGATACATTTTTGAAGATGCACCGCCGCGCCCCGGCGGACGAAAGATTGGTTGAGAAAGAGATATGCCGAATCCCAAACGTAGACACTCCAAGGAGCGGACCAGCACCCGCCGCGCGCACGATGCGCTCAAAGCCTCCGGCCTGTCCGAGTGCCCCAACTGCCACGAACCCAAGCTGCCCCACCGCGTCTGCGCCCATTGTGGGCAGTACAAAGGCCGCGAAGTGGTCGAAGTCGTACAAGAGTAGCCTCGGCACAACATGCTGACCATTGCGGTTGATGCAATGGGCGGTGACCACGCCCCGAAAGCTGAAGTCGAAGGGGCGATTCGCGCCGCCAGGGACCTGGGAGTCAAAGTGATCCTGGTGGGCCAGCAGGATGTGGTCCGCCGTGAGCTGGAAGTGCAGGATGGCACCGGTTCACTCCCCATTGAGATTGTGCACGCCAGCGAGCGTGTCACCATGGAGGATGGCGCCGCCAAGGCCTTCCGCCTCAAACGCGACAGCTCCCTCCGCATCGCCTCGCGCCTGGTTCGCGATGGCGTGGCGCAGGGCTTCGTGTCCGCCGGCAACACCGGCGCCGTCATGGCAACCGCCAAAATCGTCCAGGGTGTGGTTCCCGGCGTGGAGCGCCCCGCTCTGGTCGGTATCCTCCCCACCGCCGAAGGCACGCCCGTCGTTCTGGTGGATGTCGGCGCCAACGTCGATTGCACTCCCCGCATGCTGGGCCAGTTCGCGGTCATGGCCGAAATCTATTCGCGCAACATCCTGCACCGTCCCAATCCGCGCGTCGGCCTGCTCTCCATCGGCGAGGAGGAACACAAGGGCAACGAGCTCACCCACGCCGCCACGCCCGTGTTTAAGAGCCTCAACCTCAACTTCGTCGGCAACGTGGAGGGCAGCGACATCTATGCGGGCAACGTCGATGTGGTGGTCTGCGACGGCTTCGTCGGCAACGTCGCGCTAAAAGTTAGCGAGGGGTTGGGCGACATGGTCAAGCACTTCCTGGGTGAGGCCCTCGAATCCAGCATCAGCGGCAAGATCGGATACGCCATCGCCAAGACCGCCTTCGCCACTTTCAAAAAGCGCCTGGATTATTCCGAATACGGCGGCGCACCACTGCTGGGCGTGCGCGGCGCGTGTATCATCTGCCACGGCCGGTCCAACGCCAACGCCATCAAGAACGCCATCCGCGTGGCCGCCGAATTCTCCGGCGGCAAAATCAACCAGCGCATTGAAGACGAACTCCGCGGCGCAGTCCGCAAAGCCGGAGATTGACGTGCGATTCGTCGCAGCCCTGTTCTTCGCTCTCGCTTCCGCCTTCGCCCAGGGGCAGCAGCACGCCGAGTGGAGGTTGCAGCCTGACTCGGCGCCGGCGCGGCCCGGCTCCACCATTCGAATTCGGGCGGAGGCGAAGATCGATGCCGGCTGGCATCTCTACTCGGCTTCTTCCGCCGCCGGTATTCCCGCCACTTTCCAGGTCTCCCCCGGCACTCTGGTCCGCGTGCTCCAACCGGCTCCCAAACGCGCCTTCGATCCCACGCTGAATGCCGAAGCCGAGTTCTATGAAGGCGAGGCCGTCTTCCTGCTCGACGTCAAGCTGCCCGCCGGCGCCACTGCTGGCCCCACTACACTTTCCGTCAACGTCCGCTACCAGACCTGCAACGACACCAGTTGCGTGGCCGGCAAGTGGGCCGGCACGGCCGCCATCGCCATCGATTCGGCTGCCCCGGCCCGCGCCTTCGACATTCCCGCCGGCTATCGCGAAGCGCATGTCCCGCCAACGTCTTCCGCCGCCGGCCCGCCGCCCGCTTCCGAAGGCTGGGGCGCCTTCCTGCTGGTCGCTTTCGGACTAGGGCTTGCCTGCATTTTTACGCCCTGCGTTTTCCCCATGATCCCCATCACGATGTCGTACTTTCTCAACCAGCAGTCCGGTGAAAAGCGCGACGGCGTCAAGCAGGCGGTGGTCTTTTGCCTGGGGATTATCGTTCTCTTTTCGGCTCTCGGCCTGCTCGCCACCCTGCTGCTCGGACCCGTCGGCGTCAAGCAACTCGGTTCCAGCCCCTGGGTCAACGGCTTCATCACGGTCCTGTTCATCACCTTTTCGCTCAGCCTGCTGGGCGCTTTTGAAATCACCGTTCCGTCCGCAATCCTGACGCGCCTGAACCAATCTTCCGGCAAGGGCGGTTTCGCCGGCACGCTGCTGATGGGCCTCACGTTCGCTTTGTCGTCCTTCGCCTGCGTGGGCCCGTTCGTCGGTACGCTGCTGGCCGCATCGGTCACCGAAGGCCGCGCCCGTCCCACGGTCGGCATGGTCACATTCGCCACCGGCCTGGCGCTGCCGTTTTTCTTCCTGGCGCTGTTTCCGTCCTACCTGAAACGCCTGCCGCGCTCGGGCGGTTGGCTCGCGCGCGTCAAAGTGGTGATGGGCTTCGTGATTCTCGCCTTCAGCCTCAAATACCTCGCCAGCCTCGATCAAGTCCTGCAATGGGGCTTTCTCACGCGCGGAAGATTCCTGGCCGCGTGGATCGTCCTCTTCGCCATGGCCGGCCTCTACCTGCTGGGCTTCCTCCGCCTGGAAGGCGTCAAGCAGGACGAGAATATGGGCCTCGGCCGCCTCCTCACCGGTATGCTGTTTCTGATTCTCGCGCTCAGCCTATGGCCCGGCATGTCGGGCGGCAAGCTCGGATCGCTCGACGCCTTCGTCCCCATGAGCATCGCGGAATCATCCGCGCCTTCCGATGGCCTGATTTGGATGAAGGACAAATACCGCGAAGCGCTCGACCGCGCCCGCCGCGAGAATAAGCTCGTCTTCATCGATTTCACCGGCTATGCCTGCACCAACTGCCATTGGATGCGCGCCAACATGCTGGCCCGCCCGGAAATCGCCGCCGTCCTCAAAAACTTCATCCTCGTCGAACTCTACACCGACGGCACCGACGCGGCCTCCCAAGCCAACTCCAAGCTGCAGCTTGAAAAGTTCAACACCGTCGCCGAGCCCTACTATGTGATCCTCGACGCCAACGAAAAGCTGGTCGCCAAATTCGAAGGACTCACCCGCGATTCCGCCCAGTTCCTCGCCTTCCTCAACCAGGCTCAGGCCCCTCCGGATGCCGCTGGCGGCTATCCTCAAGCCACGCTCCTCGAAGGCGGCCCGCTTTCCACGGCCTCGCTTGCCGGCAAAGTGGTCGTCGTCAATTTCTGGGCTACCTACTGCATCCCCTGCATCGGCGAATTCCCATTCTTCAACAAGCTCTACCACCAGTTCAGTTCGCAAGGCGTCGCTTTCATCGGAATCGCGGTCGAAGACGATGCCGCGGCCAAAGTGCCCGCCTTCCTCAAGAAGCACCCCATCGATTACACCGTAGCCCTGGGCTCCGATGCCCTCATGCAGCAATATAGGTTGGATGCGCTTCCGGTGACCCTGGTCTACAATCAGGCCGGCAAGCAGGTGAAACGTTTCGATGGCAGCATTACGGAGCCCGAGCTCCTGGCCGCCATCCAACAAGCCAGGTAACCGGGCCGCCTCCAGCGCCTACTTCTTGACCGTCTCTCCGAACGTAATGCTCGATTCCCCGGTGTACTTGTGATAATTCCGGAAATCGATCACGTTCCGGCTACAGAAGTTCGACCCGCGCTGGCAGCTCAGGTTTTCCGCGTGCACGGGCAGCAGGTACTGCTTGGCGTCTCCCAGCCGCGTGTACTGGTAATCGGTCGCCGATTCCACGTGGTCGGTCGGAAACGCATCCGGGAATCCGTAAGCCTGCATCTCGATCCGCAGCACCCGCGCCGTCGCCGGATCGATCCATACCGACCCCTTGTAGGGTGGATCGTAGGTCTGCGACGCCATCGAAATCTGCCAGTGCGAACGCTCCCGCGCCACGGAAAAATCGTAAACTTTGGCGCTTACGCCGCCCGAACGGGAGTCCCGGCTATAGTGGAAGTCCGCCGCCGTCGCCGGTGAGAACAAATCGATCAGGACTGTCCCGAATTCGCCCGTCGACCACGCCCCGTCCAGTTGCTCGATATTCTTCTTGATCGCTTTGCCGTTGATGGTCACGTCACGGTAGTCTTCTTTGCCTTTTTCGTACACCACCGCAGCACCCACAATGTCGAGGGACTGCCAGTTGACCGGCGTCGACACGCTCTGATAGCGCGCCATCATCTCCTGGCACACGTAATCCGGAAGCGACTCGGTGAAGTCCATGGCTGCCTCGGCCGTCTTGCGGATCAGCGGATCCCCCACCGGAGGCGGCGGAATCGGCGTGTCGTCGCCCCGCAGAATCGTCGGA
>PLZX01000134.1:0-1156 GCA_003152325.1 Bryobacterales bacterium
CGTCGTGGAGGCCCAGACCGGCCATTTCCTGGCGCGCGCCGTCGTCGGCCTCGAACCCGTAGCCGGCAGCGCCGGCCCCCGCTTGTCGATTCGCACCAACGCCAGCGGCTTCTTTGAATTCGAAAACATCCCCGCCGGAACCTANNATCGCTCAGACCGATTCCACCTTTCTCAACATCCGCCTGCCGCGCCTCGGCTCCATCGCCGGCACTTTGTTCGACGAAAACGACGTCGGTCTCCCCGATCACGGTGTCGCCATCTATACCGATGCGCACCCTCCCATGCTCCTCACCAAAGCCCGCACCGATGACCGCGGCATGTACCGCTTCTTCGGCCTCGACCCCGGCGCCTATCTCGTCCGCACCATTACCAAGAGCGATGACGAGGGCGCCTATCTGCCCACTTTCTATAGGGACGTCGCCATCCTCGACCAGGCCATCCCCATCGACGTCACCCTCGACCAGCAGGTCGACAACGTCAACATCCGCCCCAGCCTCGGCCGCCTCTTCACCGTCGCCGGCCGCGCCGTGTCGCCGACCCGTGATCCGGTCACTGTCACGCTGGTCTCCGACATGGGAACGGAATCCGCCGACGTGGATGCCGCTGGCAACTTCCATTTCAATCCCGCCGCCCCGGGCCAATATGAATTGCAGGCCGTGTCCATCAACGGCCGCTTCAACACCGCCGGCTACATGCCCCTTAGCCTCGATCGCGACCAGCCCAGCCTCACCATCCCGCTGGCGAGCTACCCGACAATCCAATTTGCCGTGGAAGATACCAAGGGTGTGTCCATCGACGGGCGCCAGTTTCAGGTGCTCATGCGCCGCAAGGATCTCTCCGGGACCGGCAAAACCGAATCCATGCGCGCCGGTATCGGCCGAACGGGTGTCCTGCCCGGCCGCTATGACGTGTCGCTCGTCCCCGGTTCCGCCTGGTATGTGACCAGTTTTTCCGGCCCGCTGTCCGAAAGCTTGAATCAGGGCCGCGCGGACGGTTGGAACGAAATCAGCCTGGCGCCCAATTCGCTCAACACGCTCAAATTCGTGCTGTCGTCATCTTCCGCCTCGCTCCACGGCGTGGTGCGTGACGCCAGTGGCGCACCCGTCGCCGGCATCCCCGTTTTCATGGAAGCCTATGACCTGGACCGCCGCAAGCG
>PLZX01000134.1:1208-1707 GCA_003152325.1 Bryobacterales bacterium
GGGGTCCAGGTTGAGGAAAGCTTGTGCAGTTGCGTGTCGGGCCGTCGCCGGCATTACAGCTTGAACCAGTAGACGGGGGCACATGCGGTGAGGGCCGCGACGGCTTGCAGCGCGAGCACGCGCAACGCCTGTCCGGGAGCCCGCGGGAACCATTTCAGCGCGAAGTACGCCACTACTGGTACCTGTCCAGCCATGAGAAGTTGCCAGAGATGAGCCGCGGTTCCCTCGTCGGCCTCATGCACGACGCCGAATATCGCAACGTGACCCAGCACCAAAGCCAGGGCGATTACGGACATTGCGATTGGAACCAAGGCGCTCGGCTGCTTCATCGGTGAGACGTTCATCAGCACCTCCGCGGCTACTGACCTACAGGATCCGCAATGGAAAGTACTTTGCATCGTAAGGCACAAACGACTTCCTGTCAATATCCTAATTTGCACAGCCGCCGGTTTCACCTAAGAAAAGGTGGAACTCCTGGGCTCCGGTTCGCGTATGTGTC